>JAZRKZ010000526.1:0-2173 GCA_045646565.1 Lachnospiraceae bacterium | reverse complement strand
GAGGAACCGCTCGCGGCATTCACTCATATCAGCGTTTTCTGTCCTGGCCGCAAAATCAGCGGCATTTGAGTCGTAAAATTCGATTGTTTTGTTGTTCATTGAATTCACCTTACAGTACTGATCAATCGTGTAAACGATCCTATTAACGTGGAACTCCCTGTTCCCGATATTGGTATGGTTATAATTATGGGTCATTTGACCTCTGAGGTGAAATGACCCTGAGGTGAAATGACCCTACTGCCCCCGCGATCACAGCCCGGGCCTGCGGTCGCGAGGCCATTTTAAGGCTTCGGGACAAGGATCGTCCGGTTGTTCTCATTGGAAGCCAGATCTTCTAATTGCTCGTAGATCGGGAATTTGGGGGCAAGGGGACCGTAGGAAGATTTCCTGGCAAGCAGAAGATACGCCGGAGCTCCGTTCTGTACGGATAAAGATGTCAGGACATCTGCTTCGGCGATAACATTCATAAGTTCTATACATTTTTTATATCGCTTCCCTTTTACTTTGCTGCTGACAGCCACTGCATCAACATACAGACGAGGCAGATCGTCCTGCTCGCTGAAGCTGATCGATTTAATCCCGGTCCGGGATCCGCGGTTGCTCAAGAGGCGCATGCTCTCGCTGAAACCGATATACCCTTTGCCGACGCCGGAATCATAAGCCAAAGGGACCTGTGAACTGCTGTCTCGTTCATGAGCATCAATAGCCAGCTGATCTAAGAGCGCCATCAGGTCATCCGAATCGCTGCCTGCCGACGGATTTGCTTCTCCCAGCTTGTCTGCCAGGATTTCATGGATATACTGCCACCTGCTCTTATTGTTTTGTGAATTTATCACAAAGATCTCGGATTCCCGGTCAAGATCCGTGATGTGCTCTGTTTTGACAAGGTCGGCGCAGTCCCGATCGTAGATCAGGAAGTTCCCGCATAAGAAAGTGGGGATTCCATACAGTTTGCCATCGACGGTCACGCCCTCCAGCGCAAACGGGAAAATGTCTTCGGCTGCCTGCACCTCGTTCAGAGCGATCGGCCGGATGTACCCTTTCTCGATCAGTGAGTCCTGCATAACTGCATCATACATTATGACATCTATGCCGTCCGGCTCACCGTCGTGATAGCAGTTCCAATCCGCCCGGACCAGCTCGATGTCCGGCTCGATCTCCGCCCAGTGCCGCTCGATGATTTCCTCATAATAATCGGTATCAGGTAAATACGGAAAGACCGCATATGTCAGTGACTCAACACGGTTTTTGCCGCATAAGATGAGTAAGACCGTAATGATCAAAAAAAATGGTGCGATCAGTTTTTTCATGCTTCCGACCTCTTTGCAATCGCGTTCACCCACATCTCGTCTCCGCAGCCTTCCCTGACGTCAAAACCGGCATCGCGGAACGCGATCATATCTCTTCCGCTTCCGCAGCCGGCATCCGGGATCCTTCCGCCCGGCTGCCCCTCTTTCTCACCTGATCCTCTCGCCTGTTACCCCGAACACGAACGATTCCGAATAGTCCTGGTAAGGCCATACCTCCACCGTTCTCTTCGCATTGTTGTAGATCGCGCTGTACTGCGTCATCGAAATGCCTGACGCGTTCGTGAACGGGTTCTGCGCCACGCTTTGCAGCAGGACCAGCGCGGTAGATTCCGGCATGATCGTATAGTAATCCTCCCTGGTCGTGGCCCGGTAACGCTCCAGCTGCGACAGCAGCGTCGCAAATCGATGATAACCGTGCCCGTAGCCGTAATGATAGTCGGGCGACTCGCCATCGCCCGTCATTTTGACAGCTTTCTCCCGAAGCTTGCCGCTTCGGTAATAGTCCTCCATGTCGTCGCTGGCCAGGTAAAAATTCGTGCAGATATCTGAGTCTATGACGCTGATCTTGCTGTTGCGGCTCTCGATCACTGCGCTGCGGCCGTCCGCGTCCGTCACCATCAAATGACAGTCCTGCCAGTCCTCCGGTAACAGGATGGTGGTCTGTGTTTTGGCAACGGCTTCATCGACGTTGGAACAATCGTCCAGCATATAGCGGAGAAGCATACTGGACGCGATCGGAAGCCTCGCGGGCTGGTCCCCTGCCTTGATATCGACGCGCAGCACCGAAACGCACAGGCCCTTTTCATTGATCCCGTCCATGCACTCGTAGGGTATGATGTCCAGCACGTCCGGGTCAAAATCCT
>JAZRKZ010000525.1:0-5786 GCA_045646565.1 Lachnospiraceae bacterium | reverse complement strand
TAATAAGGAAGGAACGAGAGCAGATCCACCAGCCCTGTGAAAGAGAATACATATTTCACGATCGCTTTCCATTCCGGGACGTCCTCATAGAGATAGCACGCCGTGACGACGCGCAGGACATAGTCCACCGCGAAAAAGAGCACCGTGGCACTCTCGACCACAAGAAAAACATTTCCGTACTTCAGCCTGACCGGCTCGAACGTATAAAGGATACTGACGACCAGATTGATAATGACCGCGGCCACATTGACAATATCGTAGAGACGGCTCACCCCATCCTCGGTGTAGCCGACCTCCACGATCTGAAACGCCCTCTTCCTCATATTTTCAGTTTTCGCGATCGTCTCTCTCATTTCATCGTGCCTCACATTCCAGTTCTGTTACTTCAAGAACGCCTCGGCGTTCCTGCCGCGACGTGCCGCCATGCAGTTAAATGAGCCGCTTTACAGCGCGATCAGAATTGTCTTCAGCGCAGTCAGAACGCCGTCCTGCTTGAAGGAGCCCATGACGATGTCGGCGGATTCCTGGACTTCGGAGCGTGCATTTGCGACTGTATAGCTGACGCCGGTCTCGTCGAAGGCAGTCAGATCATTCATGTTGTCGCCGAAATAGACGGTCTCCTCCTTCGGGATGTCCAGATACTCCTGAAGCAGCGCATAGGCCTCGCCCTTGCCGGCTTCGATCGCGCAGATGTCGACCCAGCATTTGCCCGAGCAGGTGATGCGCAGCTTGTCATTCCACTCGGAGTTGTAGATCGGCGCGCAGACGCCCTCTGCGTCCGTCTCGTGGTAGATCGTAATTTTGCAAATGTTATCCATCGGCAGCGCAGTAAGGTCCGGCACCGCCTCCACATCATACTTGTAGTTGTCCTTCAGGAGCCGATAGAGCGGACCGTTCTCATCGCCCTCGGTGTAGGTCATGTCCGGGGTACAGAAACCGATCTCGATACCTTCAATCTTTCTGAGATCTTCCGTAAGCGGCCTGATAAACTCTTCGGAAATGGCCCATGTGTGCAGAAGCTTCTCCTTTGTCCGAAGGACTGTGCCGTTCTCCGAAATAAAATAGATGTCATCCGCTACCGGAGCAAAAAGATGAAGTATGCTGCTGTACTGGCGGCCGCTGCAAGCGCAGAAGCGAACGCCCTTTTCGCGGAGCTTCGGAATGACCTCCATGTACTCCTGATTAATGTGATGGGAGCCGTCCCTGACTAAAGTTCCGTCGATATCACTTGCGATAAGTCTGATCATAATTCTATTCCTTTCGCCGCTTAGGCATTTTCATTATTTCGGTTCGATCCTAAGTTGAAACACAGTTAATCAATCTATATTTAACCATGAAATACGGGCAGATACAACCTGCGTTTTGATTTTGACGGTCTTTCATGTTCTACCCGCTGTCGGCTCTTGCCACAAAATCCCAAAACAGGTAAAATAAAAAAATAGGCAAAGCGCAGCAGTGCAGGCTTCGTGTCAGGCAACTGGCACCCCCTGTAAAGAAAGGCGGCAGCATGAATATCAAGAACGCGATCGGCTCCCTGCAGCTCGGAAAGAAAAAGGCGGACCCGATCAGACTATACACAAAATGGGGCGAAAACTTCAAAGAAGACAACGTGCTCCCTGAATACCCGCGCCCGCAGATGGTCCGAAGCTCCTTCATCAACCTGAACGGATGCTGGGAATACGCCATCCGTCCGCGGACGTCCCTCGAATCCCGCTACCCCGGACCGGTCAATTACGACGGATTCATCATTGTCCCCTTCTCCCCGGAATCCCTGTTGTCCTGCGTCGACAGGCAGCTGACGCCGGACGAGGTCCTCTGGTATCATCGGATCTTCGCGGAGAAAAAGCGGGATGGCCAGCGGCTCCTCCTGCACTTCGGGGCCGTCGACGAGTCCTGTCAGGTCTATATGAACGGCGTCTGTATCTCCCGGCATCACGGAGGCTACCTTCCCTTCGAGATCGACGTCACCGACTATCTCGTCAGCGATGTGAACGAGCTCCATGTCCGGGTCACCGACCTTACCGACTCCTCCTGGCGGAGCTGCGGCAAACAGTCCCTTTCGCCCGGCGGCATGTATTACACGCCTCAGAGCGGCATCTGGCAGACGGTCTGGATGGAGTGGGTCCCGGAGACCTACATTACCCGCGTCCGATTCACGCCTGATTTTGACGCCGCGAGCGTCTCCTGCACAGTCAGCGCGTCCGCCAAAATCCCCGTCCGAATCAGCGTCGGCCTGCCGACAAAGACATACGATGCGGACGAGGTCTGTGCGGAGTCGGCGATATTTGCAGACCCCCTTGCCGCTTGCTGCGCTGTTCCGGATGCGGCTTCCGTCATAGAGATTCCGGATATGAAGGCCTGGAGCCCGGAAGAGCCCTGGCTCTACCCGGTCAGGATCACCGCGGGACATGACACGGTCGTCTCCTATTTCGGCATGCGCAAAGTTTCGATGGACACCGTGAACGGAAAGACCCTGATCTGCCTCAACAACGAACCGTATTTCATGAACGGCGTGCTGGACCAGGGCTACTGGCCAGACGGGCTCTACACGCCGGCTTCCGACGAGGCTTTCATCTATGACATCGAGCAAATGAAAGCCGCCGGCATGAACATGCTCCGCAAGCACATCAAGGTCGAACCGCTTCGCTGGTACTATCACTGCGACCGGATCGGTATGCTCGTCTGGCAGGACATCGTAAATGGCGGCACAAGGCCGAAAACGCCGCTCACGCTCTATCTTCCGACGATTTTCCCGGCCGTCACGAAGCATGTCTCCGACCGCTTCCACTTCCTCTTCTCGCGCTCATCAAAGCTCGGCCGGAAGGTCTGGCTGAAGGAGATGCGCGATACTGTGGACCATCTTGCGGGCGTCACATCAATCGTACTCTGGACCCCGTTCAACGAGGGCTGGGGCCAGTTCGACGCCAATGCAGTGGCGGAGCGCATGAAAAAACTTGATCCGACCCGGCTAGTCGATCACGCGTCAGGGTGGTACGATCAGGGCGGCGGGGATATCCGCTCCGTCCACAACTATTTCAGAAAGCTGGTCGTTGAAAAAGACCGCCGCGCTTTCTGCATCACAGAGTACGGCGGACTCACTCTCCTCATAGACGGCCACAGCTTCTCGCCTGAGGTCTACGGATACGGCCAGATGAAAGACGCGGAAGAGTTCCGCCAGAAGTTCCTCGATCTGCAAAGTACCGTACAAAAGCTATCCGAAGAAGGCCTCAGCGGCGCAGTATACACACAGGTGTCGGATGTGGAAGAAGAGGTCAACGGCCTGCTTACATTTGACAGAAAAGTGAATAAACTAGAGGTTCATTGTTAAAACAAGTGAATAGACTAGAGGTTCATAGTTGAAACGAATCAACGAAGCGATCAAAACAAGAACATTTAACAGAGTATATCTCCTCTACGGTCCGGAGAGCTTCCTTCGGCTGTCCTATACGAACAAGCTGTGCGACGCGGTCCTGCCTGAGAGCGACAATATGAACCGCACCAGCTTTGTCGGCGACAAAACGTCCGAGACAGCGATCATTGATTTCGCGGAGACCATGCCGTTCTTCGCGGAACATCGGCTCATCCGGGTCAAGGACAGCGGTTTTTTCAAGAACACTACAGAGTTCCTCCCGGACTACATGGCAAGGATCCCTGAATACGCCGTTATTGTTTTCTCCGAGACGGAGGTGGATAAGCGGAACCGGCTTTTCAAGGCAGTGCAGAAACACGGGTACGTCTCGGAGTTCGCCATGCAGAAAGACGCGCAGCTCATGCAGTGGGGCGCGGCGCTCCTTCAGAAGGCGGGCCTTCGGATCACGCAGAACGATATGAAGTACCTGCTAAACCGGACCGGTCCGGATATGAGCCATCTCATGCTCGAAATAAACAAAGTCATCTCCTACTGCCAGGGCAGGGATGTCGTCACCAAAGCGGATATCGACTCGATTACCGGCATTCAGATCGAGAGTCACGTCTTTGACATGATCGATGCCGTGACAGCCCGAAATCAGAAAAAAGCACTCGATCTTTATGCGGATCTCCTGGCACTCAAGGAGCCGCCTCTTCGGATCCTCTTCCTGATCGCGCGGCAGTACAATCAGCTCCTGATGGTCAAAGAGCTCGCGTCAAAAGGCAATTCTCTCCAGCAGATCGCGGCAAGGACCGGTCTGCGCGAGTTCGTCGTGCGGCGGGCCGTGAACACCGGAAAAGCCTACCCGGCAGCAGAGCTCAGAGAACACATTACCGCCTGCACGGAGATGGAGGAGGCGGTCAAGACCGGCAACATCTCGGACAGGCTCAGCGTGGAGCTGCTGCTCATCCGGTTCTCCGAACGAACATAGGCCCCGGCCTGTGAGACAGGGGCTGTTTCGCGCGTTCATCCTGCAACAAAGACAATACGATTTACCCATAATGACAGAAAGGGGCAAAACGAACGTCCAGTGGACGTTCGTTTTGCGCCGACCGCTGCGAAGCGGAGACCGCAGGGATTCGGTCGGGAATTATGTCAGTTGGCGCCGGCATAAATCCCGCGCCAGGTCTCGCGAGCGGGACTTGAAGTGCGGACCTTGCTATTTAATAGGAATCTCAGGAAGAACGATCTCGCCGTTCTCATTGACGACGATATCGTTATTCTGGGTAGTCTGCGGGACCGGCGTCGAAGTAGGGATCCTAACGGGATCGTCCGGCTGCCTGTCTTCCTCGATCGTGACTTCCGGCGCTTCGAGCTCCCCGGGTTCCTCCACGTAAGTATCTTCCTCCACCGTTGTATCTTCCGCAGTGTCCTCATTATTGCCGGAAGGCCGATCTGAAGAATTGTCGGAAGACTTGTCAGATGGTGTTTTCGGGGACTCGTTGGATTTTTGATCCGAAGGCTTGCCGGCTTCCTCCTTCTTTTCGGCGGCCGGCTTGGATTCCTCTTTCCCGGTCGGCTTTGCTTCCGGCTTTGAGTCAGGGCTCTTTGTCGGCTCAACGGTTTCCTCAGACGAAGTCGTCACTGCCGCCACAGAGCTGTCATCTCCCGGGACCGTCTCTTTCGGACCACATCCGACGACGCATGTCAGGCAAATCGTCAGCATCGCTGCTACACCCAGTTTTCTCATATATCATTTCTCCTTCACTCTGATCGTTCTGCTGCCGGCCTCTTCTCTCCGGACAGCCGCGTTCCGTCGCGGACTGCAAATATCTCTTACGCGGCCCTGTGAAAAAACAAGGCTGCCGCAAACTCGCGGCAGCCTTGAGGATTCTTTTATTTATGCCATTGCATCGACTTTCTTAGACATGCGGCCAACTTTTCTGGAGTTTGTATTCTTCTTATAAACTCCCTTGGATGTTGCACGGCCCATTTCAGCCTTGAAAGCGTTAAGAGCTGTTACAGCGGCTGTCTTGTCGCCTGCTGCGATCGCTGCTTCGACCTTCTTGACAGAAGTCTTGACACCAGACTTAATTGACTTGTTGCGAGCCGCCTTCTTTGCGTTTACGAGAACTCTCTTCTTTGCAGATTTGATGTTAGCCAAATCATTACCCTCCATCTAAACTAAATGAACAATCTTATTTTTTCGAATTAGGCTGCTCTGCCTTTAGCCTAGAGACACGAATAGCGGCATGGGCGGAACACACTTAGTTATTCTATTCGATAGGCATACAAATGTCAAGCACTATTTTTCGTGTTTCCGCGGTTTATTTCAGCGCTGAAGTGAAAAGTTTATTTCCACTCTGAAGGGGGTGAAGTAGATTTTAGTCTTTCACCAAATTCCACTTACACTGATGTAGCATTTAGTCTTACACTC
>JAZRKZ010000524.1:0-2281 GCA_045646565.1 Lachnospiraceae bacterium | reverse complement strand
AACTTTGTCGACGGCCGGCGGTTCGCCTATTGGGGGGATGAGAACGCTGAAGAACTTTCCCAGACCGTGATCGATCCTGTCGACGGCGACACGGTCATCACGACGCTCGACGCCAACATCCAGAAAATGGTCGAGGACGAGATCGTGAAGTTCAACGAGATCTACCGCGGCGGTCCCTACAGTTCGACTAAGGGAGCCGAGAATGTCGGTATCATTGCGATGAACCCGAACGACGGATCCATTTACGCGATGGCAAGCTCCGATCCGTACAATCTCAATAAACCGCGAGATCTTACTCCATTCTTCACGCAGGATGCGATCGACGCGATGAGTGATGACCAGAAGCTGCAGAACCTGCAGCACATCTGGAGAAATTTCTGCATTTCGGATACATACGAGCCCGGATCTGTCTTCAAGCCGGTCACGATGTGCGCAGCCCTGGAAGACGGGACGCTCACCGGCAACGAGACGTTCGTGTGCGACGGCAGCGAAGTAGTCTCCGGTACCCGCATCAAGTGCGCGGAGGAAGCCGGTCACGGTGAGGAAACGGTCGCCCAGGTCATTGCGAACTCCTGCAATGACGCGATCATGCAGATCGCATCTAAGATGGGCGTCAGTGAGTTCTGCAAGTATCAGAGGCTTTTCAACTTCGGTTCACGTACCGGCATCGATATCTCGGGCGAGGCTGCCGGTATTCTCTACACGCAGGACACAATGGGCTCCGTTGATCTGGCCACGAACTCCTTCGGTCAGGGATTCGAGTGCACGATGGTCCAGGAGGCTGCCGCAATCAGTTCGATCGTGAACGGCGGTTACTATTACCAGCCGCACGTCGTCAGCCGCATCGTGAGCTCCGCCGGCGGGACGAAGAAGGTATACGGCGGCGTGCTGAAAGCGCAGACGGTGGCTTCGGACAACGCCGCAAAGGTACGTTCCTATATGAAGCAGGCTGTGGATGAAGGCGGCTGCGGCTACGCGAAGGTGAACGGCTACTCGATGGGCGGAAAGACAGGAACCGCGCAGAAGATACCGAGAGCGGACGGAAAGTATTTGGTATCCTTCATCGGATTTGCGCCGTACGAGAATCCGCAGATCGTACTCTATGTCGTCGTTGACGAGCCGAACGCAGCCCAGCAGGCGGACAACCGCTATGCACAGTGGATCGCCAAGGATCTGCTGACACAGATCCTTCCGTATATGAATATCTATCCGGACGAGGATCTTCTTCCTGAAAATGCTATTCTGAACTCCACGCTGGAAAACAACATGGATACAGAGGCGGAGACAGATACGGTGGCGGATACAAATGTCCCCGAGGTCATGGGATCCGAGGATGAGGCGAACACCCGGGGCGGAAATACTTACCTGGATGACGGTATTACAAATGAAGAAGCCGGTTTCGATGACTGAACTGCCGGCAGGTAAGTCAGGGGATCTGCCCTTTGACTTATTGCAGAAGAAAAGGCCGGCTTTGCCGACTGAGAAGATATGACGGGGTAGAAGAAAATGGTTGATATAACTGCATTAGTTCCGGCGCTGATATCATTTGCAATATCTGCAGCGATCGGCCCGATACTGATTCCGTTCCTGCAGCGGCTCAAACTCTCCAATACGGAGCGCGCTCTCGGGGTGGAATCGCATCTTGCCAAGGCAGGCACGCCTACGATGGGCGGCATTATGTTCCTGTTATCGATCACAGTGACATCTTTGATTTTCATCTGGAAGGCGCCGCGCATCGGCCCGATCCTGTTCCTGACGCTCGCGTACGGCCTGATCGGCTTTCTCGACGATTATCTGAAGGTCGTGAAGCATGATTCCGACGGTCTTATCGCCTGGCAGAAACTGCTGCTCGAGATCGCGGTGATCGTGGTCTATGTCATTTACATGAAGGTCTTCACGGATATTTCCATGGAGATCAGAATTCCGTTCACGAACGGCAGGCTGGTCGATATCGGCTGGCTGCAGTATCCGCTTGTCGTGTGCGCGATCGGTGGAACCGTCAACGGCGTGAACTTTACGGACGGCGTCGACGGGCTCGCAAGTTCGGTCACGGCGGTCGTCGCGCTGTTCTTCACGGCGGCTTCGCTGCTCCTTCATGCGGGCGTTGCGCCGATTGGCTCAGCGGTCCTCGGCGGCCTTTTAGGCTTCCTTCTCTATAACGCGTATCCCGCGAAGGTGTTCATGGGAGATACAGGCTCGCTGGCCCTCGGCGGATTTGTCATCAGCATGGCGTATGCGATGCAGATGCCGATTTATATACTGATCGTCGGCCTTATCTATT
>JAZRKZ010000523.1:0-11251 GCA_045646565.1 Lachnospiraceae bacterium | reverse complement strand
CAGCGCCATATCCTTGAACGCAATCGTCGCGCCGTGGAAGAGCTCGAGATAATAGGCGCCGTCTTTTTTGACGAGCGGGGCAATCACATTTGTATCAAACTTCTCATCGTAAGCGCTGACGATGCAGTGACGAAGCTCCTCCTCGGTGAAGTCCGAAAGGAACTTGCTCATGATTTCGTAGGCCAGCTCCTGATAGGTCATCTGCGAAAGCTCGGAGAACGGTCTCACGATTGTCGGAATGGCGGTCGGCACGTACAGACCTCCGTCCGGAGAAAGACCGGTCAGGATCGCTTTGGACGCTGAGACAGTTTCGGCATTGCCGCGGGTACTCTTGTATAAAACGGACATAATATGACTCCTTATATGGTTTGGATTCTTTCCGCCCGCAAGTGGAAGGCGAAAATGAATTTTTAGATAATCGCAGAATTTCTATCCTGAAGGCCCGATGGAGCGCTTACCCCTGCTCCACCGATCCCGCCGCCTTGGCTTTCAGCTCGTCCATGGAAAGATAGCGGAAAAGCTCCGCCGCCGAATCGCCGTAGCGCATGAGCACAAGCCCCGCGTCGCAGGTGACAGCGGACGGAATTTCCGTCTCGGGCGTGAGGACGCCGTCGCCGGAAATTGAATACACTCTGACGAACGCCGCACCGTTCTTAAGACCCTGCGCATACATTTTCGAAGAGGTCTGATCGAACGAAAGCGTTACGTTCGTGCCGGGCCGGTCCATGCTGAACGGGTCGTCTGACAGGATCGCGTCGCCTTCCTCATCGACCGCGACGAATTTCTCTTCGGTCGGGTTCAGCATATAGACATCTCCTGCCTTTGATACGCAGACGACGTAGTTTCCTTGTGCAAATGCAGGACCCGCCGACAACTCCCCGCAATTCCTCCTGTAAATGCAGGCTGCCCTGGCAAGATCGAATACGCAGATCGAATTGTTCGAGTCAAGGAAAAGAGCATACTTTCCGTCCTGCGAGAAGGCGTTGGCGGAGCTGCACAGACGCGGCAGCTCATCCGGAACCACATCCAGACAGTCGACAAGGTCATCGCACTGGACGACTTTGGCTGTCTCAAGATCCATGATGAAGGCTTTCAGGGTGAGGGATCCGGCTTCGTCGCTGACTCTCGCGCTGAAGACCATGTAGTGCATGTCCGGAGACATTCTGCAGTATTCAATTGTCGATGCCTTTGCGTCGAGCCCGGCCGCGTCGCAGAAATCTTTTTTCTTGAAGGAGCGGCTGATCGATTTGCCCTTCGTATCAACGATCCAGACCGACTGGCCGTCCTCGCTTGCAAGAAGCGCGTACTGGGGGCCATAGGAGCGGATTTGTGACATTTGCGCTACGGTGGACGTCGACAGAGAAATCTGATCCTTCGTGCCCGTATCCGCATCATAAATCATAAAATGATTGCCGGAAGCGTCCAGATGGCACAGCCTGTTCTCCGAGAAGATTGCGTCAATGCCGATACTCTTCGCGCAGATATTCTGATAGATCCGGCTGCCGTTTTCCGTGCTGTAGAGCCGCAGATAGCGCTTGCCGGAGACGGCGGCGAACTTGCCGTCGCTGCTTATGACAGCTTTATCCCAGATGATCTCATCGGAATCGCTGAGTACGGTTCCGCTCTGGGCGACATTTTCAGCCATCGTAAAGAGGTAAATGCTGTTGCCGGCAGACACATAATAGGTGTCGTTAAATCTCGCAACGGCGGAGATATCGGACACGCCGAGACCGTAATGACGCTTACCCTGGATCACCGTTCCGTTGTCCGTGATGTACATGGTCGGTCTTGTCTGCTTCGGTTCGATATAGACGAACGCATCCGTATCGTATACCCGGCTGATTTCCTGCCCGGTGTTAGAACCGAGAGTGAGCACGCACTGGCTGAGGGCGAGGATGAGGTACGTGTTTTCATTTGCCTCATAGCGGTAGAGACGGAAATTGTCAGACGGCGCGCCGCTTCCGGTCATTCTCCAGCTCGTGGAGGCGTACGGAAGCGTTCTTTTCCGGATCGACCATGTGACAGTATCCGGCTCGGCGTCGAGCTCATCGATCTCCTTTTTTCCGGCAACGCTATTGCTGCCCGGTCTGTTATCCGAATCGCCATCCTCCTCGGCGTGTTCCTCTTCATCGTTCGACGTATCCCTGGTCACGATCTCCTCGGAATACTGGATGAGCGAATCATTGTCGATCCAGCGAGACAGCATGCGCCAGCCGGTATCGGACCGCTCATCATACCGGGCGCGGGCTTCTTTCACGATCCCGGATGTCTGCGGGGCTGAGACCTCCTGGTTCGCTTCTCCGTCTTCGTTGTCCGAATACTGGTCAGAGGTGCCTTCCGCGACGAAGCTTATCTCATCCAGATAATAGATCCTTGAGAAATAGCGGTCATACTGCATGTCATCATCCGACACACAGCCGTTGATAAGGAGCTTTGTGCAGTCCTCTGACAATGTCATGTCGCTGATCACCAGCGAGTCATAATTGGTCTCCTCTTCCAGGAGATCGTTCGGGCGGATATAGTTGACTGTGAGTTCATCGAGAGAAAGGACGTAAATATCATGGCTCAGGGAGACCAGTATCTCTTCCGTCTGGCTGCTCCGATTGTTGTCGTCCCAGTCATCCCAGTCGTCTTCGTCCGTTCGGGTTCCCGCGGTCATGACGGTCTGGGTCACCTTATCGGGAACCGTCGACATGATGTAAATGACTCCGCTGGCCTCATTATACTGCCAGAGACAGTCTTCGTAGGGGAACTGCCATTTCCAGAGCTGCATGCCGGACGTGTAGTCGAAGCAGTAAAAATAGCCGTTGTCCTCGAGCAGGATCTTGTTCTGTCCGATGAGGAGGGCTCTGTCGTAGGAATTATTTGCATATGTAGACAGCAGTTCGCCATCTGACATGCGCCAGATGTAGTAGCGGCCGTCGGCGTCATTTGCAGCAAATACTCCCTCCGCGCGATTGAACAAAATCTCATCGCCCGAAAGCCCCTGCAGCATATGACTCCCCCGCATCACAAGCGCCTTTGCGTCCGGAGATCCGTAGACCATCAGCTGCTGTTCGAGAGCCTGGCGCTCCCTGGCGGCGGAATTCTCACGGACAGTGACCTGCTCCGTCTGCATATTTTTCAGTCTGGCGTTCAGAATAAATACGGAAGCCAGTGAAATGATAGCGACAGCGGCTGTCACGATCAGTCCCAGCTGGAGGAGCGGAACTTTGTACTTCTCCCACCTCATGTGTTAACCCTCATAGATCGTAAACTACCGGAAATAGTGTTGTGCCCGGCTTTTTGGCATTAACCTGCATAAATCGTTACTTCTGAGATACAGCAGTCGTGCGTCTGTCCCATATAAATGTCGTCGATGGTGAGCTGAATGTCTGTGGCGGTGATGGGCTCAGAGAAAACAATATACTGAGACATCATCTCATCGATGAATTCAAGCTGATAGGACCTTCCGCCGATATCAACGGTTATCGTCTTCGGACGGTTGTTCGTGTAGTAACGGTTCTCGCTTCTCCAGTTTCCGAGCTCAAGCCGGACATAGCGGACTTTGGCCTCGGAGAAATAGAATTCGATGCGTTCACCGTAGCCTTCGCCCTCCGTGCCTTCCTGCCATGAGGTGTCCCGGTCGCCGTCGCAGGCAGCCCACGGAGAATTGTCGATATCGTCGCTCTGATAGAGTTCGGATGTCGCCTGCGCGTCATTGACGTCGATCAGGCCAGAGTTGCTGAGGCCCTCCGGCGCATCCTGCACGACTTTCGCATGAACCTCCAGCGCCTGTTCAGCCGGCTCGGAGATTTTGGCGTATATTTGCCAGAGCACCACGCAGATCATCATCAGCGCGACGCACTCCAGAATAAATGCTATGAACATACCGGCGCCCGGTCCGTCACTTCTGACATCGTCTCTGGCCATATGCTCCTCCTGATTTGTTTTTTTGCTGGTTCAAGACCCATAATACACAATCTTATCACATTGCATGGGTGCGGGCAATGAACGAAAAGATCAGACGCCGAAAATCTCATCCGTCAGCGAGTCGAAATTGTCATCTGCCGTGTCGTCATTGCCTTCGACCGTATCGGAAAAGTCATCTGCTGTGTCGTCATTTCTTTTGGCCGTTTCGGGAATGTCGTCCCACGGTGGGCTGTAAAGTGCATCTTCGCTGTCGTCCGCGTGACCAGGCGATGCGACGTTATCCTCTGCGAGGACCACACGCACGTCGTCCGCGTGACCGACGATCTTTTCCAGATCGCCGGCGATAGCCGGGATGCCGTTCACGACGACTGCGCCGTCGACCGGGATGACAATATACGTCACGCCGTCGATGACCCTGGTCTTGACGAACTGCGCTCTGTCAAATGGGATTTTTATGGTCGCGGTATCTGTCGAGACAGTGACCGTGTTCTCGCGGAGCGCCGGAATTGTGAGCGGAATATCTCCGATGATATCGTCAAATATATCGTCAAAGTTTTCAGTATCCGCTCCAATTCTTTCCGCCAGTTTTTTGGCGTCGTTCTTTTCCAGGACCGTGAAGTTCTCGGCCTCGAGCTGGGCAAGGTCTTCCTGGATCGCAGCGGCCTGTTCCATTTTCACATTGAGCGAATCCATGAGCGTGTTGAACGCGTCCTTCTGCATGGCGGCTGTGACCGGAAGTCCTGCGTCAAAGAACGTATTGAACAGTTCGCTCGTCACGTCCTTTTTCGCGCGGTACAGCACTTCGTTCAGATCGCCGGTCCGGTCGTTGTAGGACGGATAGAGGAATCCCTCGCTCGGGGCTCCGATCGTCCACCGGCGGGAAAGCTCCATGACGCCTTCTCCGTCATTGTAACCGAGGGCCGGCTTTGAGAGCTGGGCCGGGCAGATGGCAAAAAGAAGGCTTTGGTACACGACGTCTCCGTCCTCAAGCTTTTTATGGTCCGCCGAGATGGCCGGCACATCGTATGTAATCCGCGCAAGCATCGCGTAGTAGGGATCCGTGTGCGTATAGGAGGCTATGATGTGTCCTGTGAATTCATCGAGCAGTTCGTCATCCTGCTCTTCCATGTGCCGAAGCGCGAAGAGTTTTTCGGACTGCGATGACAGGGATACGGAAAACAGCTCTTTCCCCTGTGTGCCCGCGATCGCCTTCTTGATATTATCCTTGTGTCGGAACATCTCATCCTCATCGAAGGACAGGAACTTCCTGAACGACTGCCAGCACAGCTCGTTGTCCGGGCTGACATAGAATCCGTAGATCCAGTCGATCGGAGGATCGTTCTTTCTGAGTACTTTTCGAATTTCCGCTAAATTACTTTTATCCATAATATGCTCCTAAAGTCATGGTGGAACCCGGGAATTCATTTACTGAAAACAGCCCGGGGTTCAAAGCACTTTCCTTTGTTCGTGGCTGCGATTTTGTCTGAAAAAAACAAATCAGCTGCCACATAAATGCGACAGCTGACCTTTATCGGGGCAGCGAGATTTGAACTCGCGACCTCACGGCCCCCAGCCGTGCGCGCTACCAAGCTACGCCATACCCCGTAACCACTACATTATGTATTAAATCTTTGTATCTGTCAAGCTGTTTTCATCAAATGTAATCCCTTCCGCCCATCCGTTCATGCCCTGAAAGTGATCAAGATCCTGATTTCCGTTAAATTCTTCGGAAAAAATATCATTGATTTCATCGTAGGCCCGAAGAATCCGATCGCTGTTCATAATGACAGCGCCGGTCAGGATAAGGGCAAGAATCATACCGATGATCGATGTGATGAGCGCAGCTGTGCCGAGACCTTTATCCGTTCCCTTTTTCAGAACATGGACAGCCATGATGATACCCGCCAGCGCAACGAGCATGGCCAGGGGCATCGTGAAGAAAAAGATGATGGAAATCACACCCAGAATGAGCGATATGACAGCCATGGAACCACCCTTCTCTCTCGGCTCCGGGATCGCTTTTTGTGAGGGATCATCATATCCGGGCTGATAGGAATAGCCGTATTCGGGTCTTGCCGGTTTGGGCCTGACATTCTTCGTGAGATCTCCGCCGTGCGTTCTTTTAAAGGCTTCACGCTGCATGGCGGCCTTTTCCCTTATTCTCTCGATTTCATATGAAGTTGGCTTGTTGGATTCATTTTCATTCATAAATATGACAACCAGACCTTCGGTGGAGGTGTGCTCCAGCTTAACAGTTTGCGGATGTTTCCCATTTATTTTTGACCAGATGCCTGGCTGCGTGTGTTTTTCGCACGGCCTGTTGATCATTTAGGCGTTATCCGTCAAAGAGTATTTTACAACATTGCTCTGAGTTGTCAATGCCGGCCTGTATTTACGCTGTATTAATAGTAATCAACGCTAAGGCTTGTATTTTAATATGTCGGCCGCGGTACTACGACCTGCTTAAGCAATTATTTCGATTTCGGCTTGCTCCGAGGAGACAAGTGAGAAGTTTTGGTGACTGATATTCTAACTATAAAAAACAGCGAGCTAAGACATAGTATGATCCAGTATACAGGATATGTAGTATCGCCTGTCGCTGCGGCCTGGGCAGTTCTTTTTATCTGCCCGCTTTCTGTTCCACGATTCACTGTGGTAGACCGACTACCTGCTGTGGTGCCGGATTGGCTTGTAGACTGCGTACTGGTTCCGACGCTTGTCGAACGATTTGTTGTTGTGCTTTGCCCGGTCGATGTGTTTCCTGTTCCGGTGTAGACGGACTTGGTTGTTGTCTGGAGTTCCAGGGATGCTTTAGGTTCGAGTGTGAGGTCATAGATCCATTCATTATTCTCGGTCATCGGGATCGTCAGCAGGAATGACGCAGACGCTTTATGACCTGGCGCTGGTGCTGTCTCGACAACACGGTATCTGCCAAGTTTCATATCCGTGATTCTGAGGATCCCGTCCTGGTTCGTCGTATCCGTGTATGTTGTCGTGTCCTGGCTGTCATCAATCTTATAGAAAGTGAACTGTGCTCCGCTCACAGGCGTCTTAGCGTCCACATCATCAAAATAGCGTATGGTCACTGAACCGGAGCGGTTTGAGTCAACGACTTTGTCTGCCAGAACGCTCTCGCAGGGAAGAATTAAGACGAGCAGCGCGGTCAGGATGGCGGCTGCGGCTGTGCAGCAGGCATGAAGAGTTAGATGCATCTGGTTATTGTGAGTCATGTGGGTCGGGGGGGGGAGGGGGATGGTGGATATGTTACTTACTAAAGTGATTGCTGCACTGATTTACGCCTGACAAAGCTGCACTTTTTTGAAGATGAAATAGAAAGAAATCTCAATTACAGGCACAAGACACAGCGCAACGAGGCGAAGACGTAGTCGCAAAACTTCCCTCTTTATATCTGATCTAAGGTCGGTCGTCGCATCATTCTCTATGGAAGGACACCGCACCCCGCGGACGAGAAGCCGATGGGTATTTATGCCGTATGGGACGCAGGTCATAAGTGTGACATGATCGCTGCCTGGGATGATCAGGAGCGAATCCGTCTCCGAAGGCAGGACCTCAATGATCTGATCGACGATGTAAGCGTGTCTGTCACCAAGCACATAGATATTGAAATTATCTCCAATTTTCATTTCCGGCAGCCGTGTGAAGAGCTCGCGATCCGGCAAGCCCGCATGGGCCGCAATGACTGCGTGGGTCGATAGTCCGCCGGTCGGAAGCGAGCTTCCATGAAGATGCCCCGCATAGTTTGCGAGCAGCTCGGTGGAAGTACCGTGGCCGACTGGGAGAATAACATGAATCTTCGGAATCTCAACAACACACAGCATGCCCTGCGGGCCAGCAAGAAGCGAATCATATTCGTGATCTTCATATGTATTATCATACAGAAAGCCATACGCATCCTGCTCTGCGCAGATCTGGATATTGTACCTATCTGCTCTTGACCTCACTTCAGAAAGAATATCAGACTTGCCTTCCCAAGGAATGTCAGGCTTACTTTCCCAAGGAATGTCAGGCTTACTTTTCCAAGGAGCATCAGACTTGCCTTCCCAAGGAATATCAGACTTACCTTCCGAAGGAGTGTCAGACAAAGAGCCCGTAACCGAATAGCCATCAGGAGATTCGGTGGGAACAATAATCTCATAGATAAACTCAAGTGTCGCAATCTTATCGCAGCATTGGACAACGAACGGTCTGAGAAAGCCCACGCTCCCGGCAAGTATGAGCAGAAACCCGATAAGAATCAGTCGATTAGCCCTTTCTTTTCGCATATACTATGACCAGTATGCCGGCTGATATAAGCGCTGCAGCGCCTGCGAGTATTCCGGCAAGTCCGGCGCCGCCCGTGTGCACGAGGTCAATCGCTTTTTTGTTCTCGACTTCAATGCGCATATTTCGGTTCTTGATTGTGACAATGATTGGCTCGGCAAATAAACTGTAATCCGGCAGCGTTTCTTCTTCTGTGATTTTATAGGTGTCATTTGCCAGCCCTTTGATCGTCAGAAGGCCGCTGATGTCATTCGGTGAGATGGCTGTAGTTTCACTGCTCTCCTCATCCGGACAGGAGACATGATATATACCGTCTGATTCTTTGACGAAATATAGCTTCCCTTTATCATTTGAAACACTGAACTTGACTTTGCCAAAGTGCTCTTCTGCCGGCGTGAAGATCTTTTTGAGATTTAATTGATAGGTATGCACAGAGACCGGAGGAGAAGTTAGGTAGAGATCGTCGGATCGGTCCGTACCATAGGTCAGCTGGGCGATGTTGGTGTTGCCGCTGTCTTCTATATCTGCATCTGGATTCAGCATCGCGCTGTAGCGCATATAGACGTGAGATGCCGACTCGACACGACCAAGGCGGGCGAGGCCTTTCTTTGTGAAGGTGACAAGAAGTGTTTCACCGCTGTCCGACCTGGCAAGATTCACCTTGAAATTAGATTTTTCTGTCAGTGCCTCGGCAGTCGATTCTGTCTCACCCAGAGAAATACTGACGGGCCCGATGAAAGATAAGCCTTTACTCAGCTCATCGGAAATAATATATTTGCGATTTCGTGTGTCGGAGGGGAGTTTTGGTATGTCAGATGTGATGAGGAACGAAACTGTGTCGCCGATGCAGGCTGTTGTATTATTTGTATATTGATCTTTCCTGCTCCCATCGTCGTCAGGGACAATGACCTTGTCTATTGATACAGATCTGCTCTTCGGATACACGGTGACATCATAAAGCCAGATTTCGCCGGGGGCAAAAGTAGTGTCTTCTATTTGCATTTCCATGATATTTGGCTGTGGAAGAATAACTAGGAAGGGTGATCCCGGAACGACACCTTCCGGGCTCTTTATCTCGGCAAAAAGATAGAGTCCTGTCGAAAGACCGGCCACGGACGTGACGCCGTCCTCGTCGGTGAGGCGCATTTGCTCGCCGTGGCGGCTTGCGAGGAGACGGACAGAGGGTTCGGAGAGGGCGTTTGCACGATTGAAAACATCCGAAAACGTGTCTAAGTCACATGTTTCCTGTGAGATGGACCAGGGAATGATTTCGCGCGCAAGGTCAAGAAATGGTTCTGCGATATTGGTACAGACGAGTTGTGCTGCTTTGTCATTGTGTGCAAGGACAAGATCAGACAGTTTCATATAGGAGAAGCCCACGTCATTCATCGGAACTGCGCCATCCGGCAGGAGTTCCGGGGTGGGGGCCGCGTTCCCGTCGACTGATGAAGCTGCTTCCCCGTTGTTGCTGACATAATTCCGTATCGTCACGGAACAGGTCCGGGCGGGATCGATGATACCTTTTGTAAATTTCACGCTTCCCTCTTCCGCCCGGACGGACACTGCGCTTGCCGCTAGGACAAAAAGTCCCGCGAAAAGCGCCAAAGCTCTTTTCGTCACTTTCATACAATTTTCCTTTCCTGCGCAGAAATTCGCGCTGCTTAATTGGGATTGGGAAATGGCCGAACAGCCGTGAATGATGATGTGAGTATAGCAGTCTATGGACTTACTTTCAAGAGAATCGCAGGTATCTCAAAAAAGTCCATAATATTCTACCATTTTCGTGATAGAATCTTACGATTTGATAAGAATGAAAGCACCCGCCATCGATGGCCGCAGCCATCACCTCCATAATTCCTCTTGTCCCTCCCCTCCGCCTTGTTGTAAAATGGTCTGGGCGCATCGGCGGCAACGACAAAGAAAGTGCCGCCCATAAAGCCGCCCGAACGGAAAGGAACCATAATGGCCACATATAATCTGCCTGACAAATATTTGAAGATCAATGGCGCCGCCCTCAAATGGCTCGCCTGCATCACGATGCTGATCGACCACACCGCTCTCGCGGTCCTGTACCACGCCATTCTAAAGCCGAACGCACCCATTGCTTCCGGGACCACCCTCTACCTGATCTACAGGATCTACAGGCTCATGCGGGGCATCGGACGAATCGCCTTCCCGATCTACTGCTTCATGATCGTCGAAGGCTACCTGCACACAAGAAACAAGAAAAAGTACGCCCTCCGGCTGCTCATCTTCGGCATCATCTCCGAGATACCGTTCAACTGGCTCGTAACCATGAAGACCTGGGACTTGGAATACCAGAATGTCTATTTTACGCTGCTCATCGGACTATTGCTCATCTGGGCCTGGGATGAGCTGAGCGCCCGGGAAATGGATCTGCTGCAGATCGGGCTGGCTGTCGTCGCCTGTGTCGGCGCAGAAAAACTCCACACCGACTATGGCTGGCAGGGCCCTGCCCTCATACTGGTCTTCTTCCTGATGCACAAATGGCGCGTCCCGCAGGTCATGCTGGGAAGCGCCATCTTATACAATGAAATTCCATGGGTATTATTAGGTTATTTGCCGATGCTCTTTTACAACGGAGAACGCGGAAGACAGCCGAAGTATTTCTTCTACGTCTTCTACCCGGCTCACTTAATACTTCTCCATCTGATCGCCATTAGCCTTCACTATAGTGTTTGACGGGATAACGCCGCGCGCGCAGGTCGTCGGATAGACCTGAGAATTTCTGCCGACGATCGTGCCGGGGTTGAGGACCGCATTGCAGCCTATTTCTGCCCAGTCGCCGAGCATCGCGCCGATCTTGCGGCGGCCTGTCACATAATTCTGAGTGCCCTTAATGATGATATTCTTTCTGTCAGCCTTCACATTGGATGTGATGGAGCCGGCGCCCATATGAGCGTGGAAGCCGAGAATGGAATCGCCGCAGTAATTATAGTGCGGGACCTCGCAGTTGTTGGAGATAATGACATTCTTCAGCTCCGCGGAGTTGCCGATGACGCAGTTGTTGCCGACAAGAGCGTCGCCGCGAATGAAT
>JAZRKZ010000522.1:0-5724 GCA_045646565.1 Lachnospiraceae bacterium | reverse complement strand
GCCTCAGACGGCACATGGACAGGCAACGAGCCTCAACTCTGGGATGAGATCATTAAGCGTACAGGCTGGGAAATGGAACTGGTCCATATCCCGGATATGGCAGCTCTCTTCGGCGAGCTCGGAACAGGCCGTATCGATGTGGCGGCAAACTGCTGGGCTATCACAGAGAAGCGTCTTGAGACATATATTGCTTCCGACCCGATCTACGCTGACGCCCAGGTCATCGTCGTCAAGTCTGACAGCGAAGCATCTTCCTTTGACGATCTGAAGGGCAAGAGGATCGGCGTAACGGCAGGACAGGCCGCACAGAACACGATCGAGGAGATGGCTCCGGATTACGACTGGGAAGTTGTCACATATGAAGATACAAATGCAGGTCTTCAGGACTGCTCCCTTGGCCGTGTCGACTGCTATGCGCACACAGTAACAACAATCCGTAAGGCCGAAGCAAGCCAGGGACTTTCTTTCAAGATCCTTGAGCCGCAGCTGTTCGGCAACAACGTAGGCTGGTTCTTCCAGGACAATGAAGAAGGACAGGCTCTCCGCGATGAAATGAACATCGTCCTTGCAGAGATGCAGGCAGACGGTACGGTCTCCGCAATCGTATCCAAGTGGTTCAACGAGGATGCCACAAAGCTCATCAGCGACGATTTCCTTAAGGCAAACAGATAATAAAGGCGGTTCAACATGGCAGAGTGCATGGTAGAGATAAAGAATCTGACGAAGGAATTTGATCCACAGACAGTGGTCCTCAGGGACATTGATCTGACGATCAATAAAAATGAGGTCGTAGCTATTCTCGGACCTTCGGGTACGGGAAAATCTACGCTCCTTCGATGTGTCAATTACCTGACGGTTCCCACAAAAGGAATCATCACGGTGGCCGGAGTCTCAGTTGATGCGGCAAAGCATACCGGCAGCCAGGTGCGGGAACTCCGCAAGCAGTCTGCCATGGTGTTCCAGAACTATAACCTGTTTCGGAACATGACAGCCAAAGAAAATGTAATGGAACCTCTTCTGCGGGTACAGAAAAAGTCCCGCAAAGAGGCTGAAGAGATTGCGGTAAAGCAGCTCACACGTGTCGGTATGATGGACAGAAGCGACTTTTATCCGTCCCAGATGTCCGGTGGTCAACAGCAGCGCGTAGGGATCGCGAGAGCGCTCGCAGTGGATCCCCACGTGCTCCTCTTCGACGAGCCGACCAGCGCCCTTGATCCCGAACTGGTCGTGGAGGTTCTGACGACGATCCGCAATCTGGCGGAAGAAGGAGATATGACGATGATGCTGGTCACTCATGAAATCAATTTCGCGAGAAATGTAGCCAGCCGCATTTTGTTCCTTGACGGAGGAAACATCGCGGGAGACGGAACACCGGAAGAGATCATTGATCACCCGCAGATTCCGAGACTCCAGCAGTTCCTTAACTATGTTTCTAAATAGGAGTTATCCGTGAAAATTAAAAAAGTTGATATTATGCGCGTGGACTGCCGTGCGGAGGATCATCCGAACTGGTATCCGGTCGTGTGCCGGGTGTATACGGACGAAGGAATCTACGGTGACGGCGATTCCGCCCTTGCATTCGGAGTCGGTCATTCCGGCGTATATGGGATCATGCAGGAGTATGCCAGAAAGATCATCGGCATGGATCCGCTGCAGAATGAAGTGATATGGGAAAAACTTTATAAAGAGACTTTTTGGGGACAGAACGGAGGACCGGTGACATTTGCCGGTCTTTCTGCGATTGATATAGCCCTCTGGGATATCCGGGGCAAATATTATAATACCCCGGTCTACATGCTGCTCGGCGGCAAATTCAGAGATAAACTTCGCTGCTATGCAAGTCAGCTCCAGCTCGGCTGGGGACCGAAACGCAAGGCGGCCTATTCGGCGGAGGATTACGCGAAAAACGCGAAGAAAGCAGTCAGTGAAGGGTTTGACGCGGTAAAGGTAGACCTCTTCACATACGCACCGGACGGCCACACCTATACGCCGGAGGAGACGACCGGTCCGCTCACAAAAAGTCAGCAGAAAGTGGCTCATGAGCGCCTTTCCGCGATCCGTGAGACTGTCGGTCCGGATGTTGAAATCATCATCGAGAACCATGCGGTCATGGACGCGGAAGGTGCCGTAGGGCTGGGACGTTTGGCGGAGCAGTACGATATCATGTACCTGGAAGAGCCGACGACTCCCAATGTGAAGATGACAAAACTGGTATCCGAGCGTATTTCCATCCCCATCGCGATGGGGGAACGGCTCTACAGCCGCTGGCAGTACGCACCGTATTTTGAGAATGGTTCCGTGTCCATGATCCAGCCTGATATTGCCAACTGCGGAGGGCTTACGGAAGCGAAAAAAATCTGTGACATGGCCCATGTCTATGATGTGGGTGTGCAGGCCCATATCTGTTCGAGCCCGATTTCCGCGGCGGCGGCTCTTCAGCTAGAGGCTGCGATTCCTCATTTTGTCATCCATGAGCATCACGGGACTCTGACTCATGACTATAATCGAAGGCTCTGTATTCATGATTATCAGCCGGAGAACGGTTATATCACTGTTCCGGACCTGCCGGGGATCGGCAATGAGCTTTCGGACTATTGCTTCCATAATGGGGAGATGGTCACGGTCGGAGGGTAATGGATGGCGTTCCTGTGCTGTCATGATTTAATCGTTTTGATTAATCTACCGGGGCTATGAAAAACATAGTTCCTAATAATAGTCCCTGCAAAAAGAAGGACCAGATCCAGGTCCTTCTTTTTGCATTTTTTCGGATTTTGGCAGTCGATTCTTTTGAATTCACAAAAATAGAGGCGCTATTTTGATTTCCTTCTCCTGCCTTGCAACCGCCCATCCTTCACAGTCCCTTCTCTTGCAATTAAGGAATAAAGCTGCGTCAATTATATACTTTATATCATCTGCTTTTTTATCGTATAATATTCTACGAGAAACCTGCCCATCTTTTCATTCTCACACCGCCGGCATAAGTATAAAAAAGGAGATTTCAGAATGAAGAAGTCAATAGCATGTCTACCAATACTGCTGTTTTCAATGCTCACGTTAACAGGCTGCACAAATATGTTCAAAACTACTACCGTATCCAATGTGACCTACCTCGGCGTGGTAAACTACGGTGCTGAGGAGACCAATAAGGACAATAAGGATGATTTTTCCTACCGTTTTGAAGTAGACGGTAAGGAGAAGACATACAAAATCGACAACGGTGCCAAGGATAGTGACGGAAATTATGAGTATCCCATCCAGAACATTCTGAAGGAGGGCTACACCTATACTATCACCATAAAAGGAGGCAAGGTGATCTCTGCCGTAGAGGAGGAGACGGAGGTAGTGCCCTTTACACCGGTGGTACAGGGAACGCCGGGTGAGAAGACTCTCACCAATTTCCTGAAGACCGCGCTTGAGCCCGTCGGCACAACGCTGTACATCTACGGCGGCGGATGGGACTGGCAGGATGTGGGATCGGCGCGTGAGGCCAGATCTCTGGGTGTTTCCTCCGACTGGATCAGGTTTTTTAACAGCCAGGACGAAAATTACACATTCAAGGAAAAGAACGGCAATGAAGCCCTGGCGGATCCGACAACCAGCTACTATCCTTACGGAGGGTACAATGAATACTACTACGCCGGGCTCGACTGCTCTGGCTTTGTCGGCTGGGCGTTGTACAACACGATGGAGACGGAAAATCTGAAGGAAGGCTATGTAGGCGGATCGACCGGCTTCGCAAAGCGACTCTCCGAAAAAGGCTGGGGAACATGGACCCAGGATATTAAGTTTCCTGACGGACAGAACGGTTATGAAATGAAGCCTGGAGATATTATGAGCATCAATGGCCATGTATGGATCTCGCTCGGAACCTGCGAGGACGGAAGCGTCGTCATCGCTCATTCTTCTCCTTCCAAAAGCAGGACGGGCCAGCCCGGCGCCGGTGTGCAGATCAGTGCGGTCGGGACCTCCGAGAACTGTCAGGCTTATGTTCTGGCAGATAAGTACATGTCCGAATACTACGCAGAGTGGTATGAACGTTATCCCATCTATCTCTGCGATCCGGAAGTATATTTCGTCTTCGAGGGCGAAAATGCCGGCAGGTTCAGTTGGGATACTGCAGGATCGGGAATCCTGACTGATCCTGACGGGCTGCAGGAAATGAAGCCGGATGAGGTCCTGAGCTTTATTTTTCACTGAGAAGGGCCGATACTGATCAGTTAACAGAAGACAGCTTTATCAGGAAGTGATAAGACTATGAGCGATCCAATATCTGTGTCCGAACTGTTTTTCTTTGATGCGAAGCCTGCAGCGCTGCCTGTGTATGAGGCACTCCGGGAGGCTATCCTTGAAAGGATACCGGATATCCGGATTGAGGTAAAGAAAACGCAGATTTCTTTCTTCAATCGGCGCATGTTCGCAGCGGTATCCTTTACACCGGTGAGAAAGGCGAAAGACCGCCCTGATCCTTTCCTGACGATTACATTTGGTCTGCCATACAGGAAGGAATCTACCCGTATCGATACTGCAACGGAACCTTATCCGAACCGGTGGACGCATCATGTTATGATCGGCACTAAAGAAGAAATAGATGATGAGCTGCTTTCGTGGATCATTGAAGCGGCGAATTTTGCAGAGAGGAAGTAGGCTTTATGTGGAAATGTCCAAAATGCGGACGCACATTCAAAAATGAGAACCAAGGTCATTATTGCGGGAAAGCACCGGAGACGATAGACGAATATATCCTTGCACAGGACGAGAGGATCCGCAGCCAGCTTCAGAGTGTGCGAAAAGTACTCAGGAACAGCTTGCCGGATGCGACAGAAAAGATCTCCTGGTCGATGCCGACTTACTGGAAGGGACACAACATCATTCACTTTGCCGCACAGAAAAAGCATATCGGGCTGTATCCCGGTCCGGAAGCAGTGAAGGCGTTTGAAGAGAAGCTTAATCAGGCAGGCATCAAGTACAGCAAAGGGTCTATTCAAATTCCATATTCCGACGATCTTCCACTGGATCTGATTGCAGAAATTGCAGACTGGTGTAGGGAAACCGGAAATCACGCGTAATGAGTGGGGTACAGAAATTCTTCGGGGCGGGGTGCATTATCACCGCCTCGTTTTTATTGATTTTATGCGGTTTCTGAGACACTGAAATGCCGCTATTACACATTTATTACACATTTTGATAATCAGGCAGCCTGATTATGATTCACTAAGCGGATACGGATGTATTCGCTTTTTCAATTTAAAGGAGGATTATTATGTATATGATGGGTCTCAAAAATGTTAAGCGTCAGATGGATAAGCTGGGTATGAAGGTCGAACCCATTCCATTCGAATATAACAAGAAGGGCTTTTCTTGCATCTTCGATATAGGTGCTGTGCCTTATCGGCTGATTATGACAACGGTCGGGTTACATCCGCAGTCGTTCAGATTTGACGTAGTAACAGGATACCTTTTAGTTCCTCAGTTGAGCCAGGAGGAAATGCTGCAGCTTATCCGCTTCTTGCAGTTGAAACCGGATCCAGATCATCGCTTTACGGTCGAAGACATAATGCGTGTGTTCAACCGGTGCGCTAGAGACCACGTCGTTAAGGTGGAGACTGCTTCAAAAAGCAGTAATGACAAGAAGAATGACGATTGCGAGAAACCGTATTTTTTAAAGTGGCAGCATAATAAGAAGAAGCATGTTACTGAAGAAAACCTCGATAAGACACAGAGGTA
>JAZRKZ010000521.1:0-2668 GCA_045646565.1 Lachnospiraceae bacterium | reverse complement strand
ACCCCTTCCTGTCCGTGTATAGTTCTGAATCCGGCAGGTCTCACACTTCCTGTTTCAGAGTCTCGACCGCCGCCTTCTTCCTGCGCCTCCTCCCGGTCACGATCAGCATCTCAAGGATCAGGACGATCATGATCGGGACCGCGATGAACGGCGCAATGTAGACCGATTCGATCAGGATCGCGTCGGCGATGGCGTTGGCCTCGCCGGATGCATTTGCAATCCGGTGCCCCCGGACCAGCAGCCGGTGGGAGTTGATGCCGTAGGGCGTGCAGGTCACCAGGGTACAGTAGTCCTTCCCCGCCTCCATGCCGAGGGCCGAAAAGTCGGTCGGCTCGACGACCAGGATCTGGTCGCACTCGTAAGTGTATGTGCGGTCGAGGACCGTCAGCGTCCATATATCCCCCTCGACGACCTCGTCGAGATTCGTGAAGAGGCGGGCGCTCGGCAGGCCGCGGTGACCGGACAGAATGCTGTGGGACGTCTCGCCCCCTATGGGGAGACTGCTGCCCGCGATGTGGCCGATGGCGACCTGAAGGACGGACTCGTCCACCCCGTGGTAGACCGGCAGCTTGATGCCGATCTTCGGTATGTCGATGTACCCCATGATGCCGGAGGCGTCGACGGACAGTTCCCTGGCATAGGCCCGAAGCTGCTCTTCACTGGGGTTCCACACGGAACCCGTCTCGGCAAGGCGCCTGTTGTACTCCTCGGCGGAGCTTATGATCCGGTCATAGTCTTCCCTGCTCATACCGGCGACGGCCGCCGCGTATGTCCGAATTGCCCTCGACTGATGGAAAGAGTTCCACCAGTCCGAAAATGTAGGATAGGCAATAAGACCGAGGCCGGTGAGGATGACGCAGGTCAGTATTAAGTTCACGAGATGCTTCCTGAGCCATTTCCTCATAGCCTGAACCGGATCCCCCTGCTTTTCGATTTTCAGTTTATAATTTTTTTAGTATATACACGCACATAGATAATCACTTGTATTATAACACACAAATGCGAAAAAGAAATGTATATGCAGCATATATTTCATTTATAAATCTAGTGTGCATACTTCTAGGTTGGCAAAGAATTCCTGTTCCCAAATCCGCCATGATCGCACAGGCGGGATACGCCGCCCACCCGATCCTTAGCGGCGCGGGCATCTTTCGGCGCGGCCGCTTCGATGCAGGTCAGCTGTCACGCATGCTCACGCCCTGAAGAACCGGCTGCGCGCCGCGAGCATGGTATGCGGCTCAGCCTTATCGTGAAAAGGTGCGTAAAAAACGCAACCCCAAAGTTTTGGGATTGCGCAATACGGTTCCGAAAGCCATGCCATGTATTATTTTGAGGACCTTCTCATCGGTCTCACTTAATGATCCCGATTTTATCCAGAGGCCACACCCTGAATATGATTTTTCCCGCAATCTGTTCATCCGCTATGCAGCCGACCGTAGTGTTCCGGGAGTCAATCGAAACATCGCGGTTATCACCGAGCACAAAGAGCCGCGCCTCCGGGACCTGATAGGGAAGCGTGATGTTGGTCTCGCCATACGCCTTGGATTCAAGGTAAGGCTCCTCCAGCAGGTTCTGATTGATATAGACGTTCCCGCTCTCATCAATGTCAACCCAGTCGCCCTCCCGGCCGATCACGCGTTTGACAAGGAGCTTATTATTGTAATAGAACGCGATAACGTCACCGGTATCGAAATTGCCTCCTTTTACTGCAACGACGATATCACCCTCATCCAACGTATCATTCATGGAATTCCCGTAAATCCGAAGGACCGGCAGGAGCAGAACCGCGATAAGTACAGCCGTTGCCGATACAACGATCAGAATAAATATTGTGCTTCGCAGAGTATTGGCAAATAACTTTCGATGCCGCACCCTCTCAAGCTCGTGACGTATCTGTTCTGTTGTAGGTCCAATTCTGCCGGGCCTCTGTATCCGTTCTGTCATGTATTCCCTCACTGCAGGTCTCTGCTCTTTTTCTATGCCGGCAGACGTTCCAGGTCCGAAAGAGAATAACCTCTCACAGATTGCCTGCCACGTCGCCGGATATCACTGTATGTTCTGTACGTGACTCATTTTATGTTCTGTTTCCGCTTTTTCGCCCGGGACTTCAGTTTCCCGGACTTTGATGCCAATCTCCCTCCTATTATAACCTGTCATTCAGTATTTGGAAAGTGGAGATGATAAGCAGGCCTCATCTTCATCGAAAGATCTGCTGTCATTCAGAACGGAAATGATGTCAGATCCCGGGAATCCTTTTCGCTCGAGGTAAGACACGACCTTCCTGTATACCGCGGGATCCGTCATATCCATGTTCCTCAGCTTCTTTTCGGCCAGGGCACGAATAAGGTCCTTCTCATCCCAGTCGCCCGCCGATTCAAAAGCTTCGTCTATAATGTCTCTCGGGACTCCTTTTTGCGCAAGGTCATAGACAATTCTCACCCGGCTCTTTTTCCCTTTCGCGAAATCTATGAACTTTTCTGTATACCTTCTGTCATCTATATATCCGAAAGGGGCTGTCGCACTAAGTGATTAGTGCGGCAGTCTTTTATATCGGATGAAACAAAGACACGGCTTCGAAAAGTCCGGGTCTTATAGTAAAATAATGGTATGCGAACCCCATTACATTTACAGCCCGATTATACGACATATCGAGGCTATTATCAAATCA
>JAZRKZ010000520.1:0-6911 GCA_045646565.1 Lachnospiraceae bacterium | reverse complement strand
GTGTCGACTTTGGAGATCCAGCCGGGGAATACCCCGCCGCTTCCTTCCACTTTGACACGCGGTTCGATAACATCTTTGACCGGTGTAATGCGAACGGACTCTCCGGGCTTTGCGATATCGAATTCAGCACTGGCCAGATGATCATCGGAGAGGGCGACCTTTGTCAGTTCATCTTTGTTAACATAAAGCACTCCATCTTCGATTCTCTGTCTTTCGTCGAACTTGATATCTTTGATATAAATTTGACCAAGTTCTAATTTCATCGTGTTTCTTTTACCTCCTTTGTAAATTTGCCCCTCGGGAATATATTTGACCCAAACGCTCCCTGCATAAGCGCGAGGCCTTTTCCCTCAGGAATACTCACTATTGACCCAAACGCTCCCTGCATTAGCGTAAGGTCAATTTTGTACATAATTGTTACCCGTTCGACCCGAGCGCTCCCTGCATTAGCGACAGGTCAATTATCCTACAATCACCAAGCGTTGCTTCATCGTAACCGGCGGACTTGTTGTGGAATTTTCCGGCGGCGGCGATGGCCTGCTCGATCAGCAGCAGAGAATCCATATCAACCGGACCTTCACGCATCTCCATAAGAACGGAACGATAAGGTGTTTCTTTTGGTTTTACGCTTCCGTAAAGCGGGTGCGTAAGAATTGACGCTCCGCGGTGAACAGCATTTCTGATTTTTATCAGGATATCGTCGTATGAAACATCTTCATAATCCACCGTATAGGAACTTCCGTAGGTTTCCTTAATGATCGGGTTGTTTGTAATAATAACGAGCATGTACCTGTTGTCCTTTCAAACATAAAGAGGACAGAATGCTGCTGCTCATTCTGTCCTCTGTCTTACATATAAAATGCTTCCAGATTACGGTCTTCGTTCCGTCCTTTTGCCTGAAAGATTCACCGTACATGCTGCTCATGACGGCTTGCCTCTTCGGCGGCGATCATATCGCTCTCTCCGGAACGCCTCATCCCTTTAGTATTCAATTAAAAAGCCATTCTGCTAATACAGTTCGGATCTATATCTGCCGATTCTGCCTGTTTATGCCGTTATGCCTCTTTTATGATCTGCTGTATGGCGTATACAACGAAAGTTGCTGTGGTTCCGCTTTCTTCATCCAGAAGAAGTTTTACGGTATCTGTATCACGCCAGATGACGGTTCCGATCACCCCTCCGATCGTATTTACCTTATCACCGACCTTGACGCTGTCATGCATCATACGCATCTGCGCGTTTTTCTTCTGCCCTGGCTTTATTACAACAAAATACAGAATGGCGAAAAGTGCCAGTGCATACGACAGAATCATCAGCAATAACTGCATATCTTTACTCCTTTCAGCTGTTCAGGAACTTCTCAGTAATACTGATAAAGCCGGCGGATCCCATCCAGAGCACATCCTCGTCGATATCGAACTTCGGATTGTGGTGTGCGATATCCGTTCCCTTTTCCGGATTCGAGGAACTGAGGAACATGAACGCACCGGGAACTTCCTGAAGATAATACGCAAAGTCCTCACCGGCCATATTCGGAGCATCACGGTATGTGATAATATTATCTGCTCCGATCACTTCACCGACAGCTTCGGCTGCAAATTCAGCCATCGCCTTATCATTGATAACAGGCGGTGCACCCCAGTCCATCACAAATTCTGCCTCCGCGCCGAAAGCCTTCGCCGTGAACTCGGCGACTTCTCCGATGCGCTCTGCGAGTTTCTCACGCACATCGGCGTCAAACGCCCTGGTAGTGCCTTCAATGACGACTTCACTGGGAATCGCATTATATGCTGCGCCGCCATGAATCTGTCCAACTGTTACGACCACCGGAACACAGGCGTTAAATTCACGAGCGTTGATTGCCTGCAGTCCGATAACGATATGTGCAGCAACATTGATCGGATCGATACCCTTTTCCGGAGTCGAGCCGTGGCATCCAACACCCTTTACTTTGATAATAAATCGATCAAAAGACGCCATGACCGGTCCCGGACAGATGATAAATTTTCCTGCCGGAATCGTTTTGTCAATGAGCGATCCGATATGAGTGCCAAATACAGCGTCCACTCCTTTCATACCGCCGTTTGCGATGATAATGGGAGCGCCTTTTGAAATCTCCTCGCCTGTCTGGAACAGAAATCTGACTTCGCCGTTCAGCTCGTCTTTGTGCTCATTCAATATTTTTGCCGCGCCGAGCAGCATTGCCATGTGGGAATCGTGACCGCAGGCATGCATGCAGCCTGCATGTTCAGAGCTGAACGGAAGACCGGTCGCCTCATTAATTGGAAGAGCATCCATGTCGGCACGAAGAGCGATCACCTTGCCCGGCTTTCCGGCGTTGATCGATGCAATCACACTGGAGTCCTGATTCGAAAGAGTGTATGGGATACCGAATTCATCGAGCTTTGCCGTAACAAAATCTCTCGTCTGCGGAAGATTTATTCCGAGCTCCGGTATTTTGTGAAGATCACGGCGCATAGCGACCAGTTCTTCCTGAATCTCATTGCATTCTCTCCACATCATGATAAATATCTCCTTTTATGCAGTTTTCTTGTTTTCCATCATATAGAACATGCGAGCAATAATAACTGTGCCGAACACGGAAAGGACGATCGTAAGCCATGCGGGAACAGTGCCGATGAGCTTGCAAACGGTCGGGATCAGAGCACCGAACAGAGCAATCTTGGGCTTTTTCACAGCATAATTGCCGAATGTAGCACCGAAAATCGCCGCGGACGCATAAGACTTAAGACCGACATTAATCGCCTCCGGAAGAACAGCGACGATTGAAGCGCCGATAAATGCAGCGGCTGTAGTCGCGATCAGGTTCGTAACAATGGAGCCGCAGATTGCCATAGTTGACACGACTTCTGCCTGAATAGTCCCTGTTTCGCTTTCCGTGAGATCCAGTGCCAGTGATGCGCACGGGACACGCATATTGCCGATATTTCCGGAAAGGAAGCTCAGATATGTTCCCGACATACCGAGTGACGCATAATAAGAAACCGGTTCGACGACATAGAACGCGCCAAAGGCGATTGCCGTCAGCGCCCAGGCACTGATGACAAGATGAATATCCGGCCAGCAGTCAAATTTGGTGCACAGATAGATAACCGGGATAAAAGCTGTCAGCGCCGCAAGGATATTCGTTGGAGAACCGATACGTATGCAGTTTTTCTTCCATACTGCCATATATTCCTGATGATCCATTATTTTCTCCTTTCCTTACGCGAAGATCAATGCTGCCGCAATACCGACGATCATTGCTATGCCCAGAGAATACTCCGCAAGACGAGGCACCTTCGGAATCACAAACTTGCCGAGAATGATCATACAGATTGCACCCGCCAGAACCGCAATGAGATTTCCGAAATTGATCACGGGACCTTCGTTCAAAAATCCCTTGGTAATGATCGAGTTGACATTGAGGTAACCGAAGATACCAATAGAGCAGGCAAGCGACATATAGCCAAGCCATGACACATCACCGCCGGAAAGCTTTTCACGGAGCTTTTCCAGCGCCGGTGTCGCAACACCTGTAAAGAGAAGCCAGCCGGCACCATTCAGTGCCATGGCGAACCATGATACAGCAAGAATTTCCAATGTATAACCTTCACCGCCGAGAGTAACGCCGGCAGCAGTAGCACCGTTCGTCGCTGCAGCAAGTTCCGTAGGAGCAGCACCGATGATTGAAAGACGAAGCCAGGACATCGGACCACCGATCGCGGACATAAGACCGACCATGACGATAAATACGCCAAGCGCCGGACCTATAGCGGAGACCAGACCGATACGAAATGCCTTTTTCGGAACTTCCGGATTAATATTACAAACTGCAGTCGCCTGTTTAGCTGAGCGCATAAATAGAATTGTCTGTACCGCAGCTATGATAACGGTGAAACTACATAGGAACCACATGATTGGAAGATTGGATATTTGCAAATAATCCATTTCTATCTCCTTTCATTCCTCCATCAAAATTAGGCGTTTGCGAAACGCCAGAAGCCGCATAAATACGGCATTCTTTTGGTTACAAAATAAAACAACTCCTCACTGGTTCATGGTAAAATTGAGTTGCCGAGAAACAATCAACCATGTCCAGAAAGGAGTTGTCACCATTATGATACCATATCATCAGATGACTTTGGCCGATGTTTTTACAGAAACTCAGAAAAAATTTGAATCCGATAAACCTGAATTCCTGAAACTGCTCGAATCTACCATTGATCTTTGTGAAATTGTCCCAGGTTCCTTCTGGAACCATTTCTATGCTTCCACGGGCAGGCCCCGCGAATACCATCTGACTTCCCTGCTCTGGGCCCTCATACTCCAGAAGATCTTCTCTATCCCGACAGATTCACTGCTCCTGACATTCCTTGAGTATTCAAAAGATCTGCGGGAATTCTGCGGGTTTGCACGAGTTCCAGATGCTTCGAAGATCACCCGGTTCAAGCAGGAATTTACCGATGACCTGCAGCTGTTCTTCGATTCCCTTGTTGACTTGACCGAGCCGATCCTGCAGGAAATCGATGGTGATAAGGCTTCCATGACCATCTTCGATACGACCGGGCTGGAGGCTTATGTCACTGAGAATAATCCCAAATATGCCAACCGGAAGATCCGCCAGCTCAAGGCATGGGCAAAGGCCATGGGCCTTGATTCCTATGATCCTTATAAGGCCGCTTACGGCTCCATGCCGACACATGCGTCAGCCAATGAGGAAATCAAACAGCAGTATCTCAACGGCCATTTTTGCTATGCCTATAAGGCCGGGATCCTGACGAACGGTCTCGGCATTATCCGGGCCATTGAGTTCTATGACAAGGATTATTTCGCCGCCCATCCGGAAATCGAGCTTTATAAGAAAACAGATGCACCTGACGAGGACAAATCCGTAGGAGACGCAAGGCTGCTCCTCCCCATACTGAAGGATTTCTTCCGGAAGCATCCCCTGATCGATCCGGTGACCTTTCTTGGAGATGCCGCTTTCGACAGTGCTGATATCTATAAAGCGCTCCTCAGCGGCGATATGTTCGGCACCAGAGAGGACGGCACCGCCAGGATCTTCGAACGGGCATTTATCCCGATGAATGTACGTGCTGCAGATAAAGGCACCGATTACACGATCAATGAGGAAGGAATACCCTGCTGTCCCCATGACCCGACCCTTCCCATGAAGCCGGAAGGAAATACATCCCATCTCCGCTGCGGGTTGAAGACCTTCAAGTTCGTCTGCCCTAAAATGAGCTGGGACAAATGTGAAGACGGAAAGCACCGCCGTATCTGTCACTGCGAGAATTCATGTACATCTTCCAGATGCGGGCGAATGGTCTATCTGTATCCAGAAAAGAACCTCCGCCTTTATCCCGGAACGATCCGCGGGACAGAGGAATGGGAGTCCACCTATAAGATCCGCACATCCGTCGAGCGCTCCATCAATCACATCAAAGACAGTTTCTGTCTCGGAGATCGCAGGACGCAGGATGCAAGAACCCTCCATGCCAACCTTCTGCTTGCCGGCATAACCCAACTGATAACTGTAGTTGTTGCGGACAGGATACATAAGCCTCAGTATTTCCGCTCGCTGAAACGCCTGACCGCATAATCTGCAGGAGCCGAAACAACAATGAGTTTTTTAAAGTACGCCAAAAACCAGGGCCCGATGCAGTTATCCACATCAACCGCAGGAAGATAATAGAAAGTGCATCGGAGAAATCCGGCATGGCCGGATTTCGACCTTGGTTTATTCAGGATTGCGAACTCGCAAAGCGAGTTTCGCAATCACCTAACTTAGGAACAACATCCTTTCCTTCCATCAAAACTGGTATGAACTTTTCTTGCTCATTATTTCCATAAACGTCTGGAGTAATAATCGCTGTTTCATCACCAACACCTCCAGTTCTATTATTTGCCTTTTCCATATACTTTGAGTCACAGAGAATCAAGACCTTGTCGGCAGCCTGAACACTGTGTTCCATAAAGTAATACTTGTCCTGGCCTGCCCTTAAATCCCATCTATCCAGTATCACATCGACACCATCACGCCTCAAGTCTTCTGCAAGCTGAAGTACAACGGATTTGTATTCTTCACTCGACCAACTATATGAAATAAAAACTTTGGGATTGATAATACCCAGGTCTGTGACTTTAGTGCTTTCTGTCTCTGACCCTTGTTTAATAGAAGATGATTTCTCCTGTGGTTCAGAGACTTCATTTTGGCTTTCCTGACTTGAATCTGTTGTCTCTTGTTGAATTTGAGAGTTTCTAACATTGCCTAAAAGTATTATTGTATTTTTATTCATGATTCTGTTGCGATTCTTCCGTTCCTTGTTGTATCTGAGTATTATTCACATTACCATAGAAATTATTGGTATAACTATATATCGCTGCAGACTCCTCTGCTTTCTTGACTTCGTCAACCGAGAATTGAACTCCATCTCCAAGTATGCCATTTTCTTCTAATGTAATCGCCCAATCTAAAACTATATTTTTAATGCTTTCAAACGTCGAGAACAATCTGTTCGTAGAAATTTGTAAACAATACTTTGTTGGGAAGGGGGCATATTCGGACAGTCTAGCATTAATGTCATCATTGAATGTCACCTGCGCAAACTTTGTATCCGTATTATTATAGACATCAACCAAACATGAAATAGGCTCTCGAGCTTCATGAACTGACAAATCCAAATCTCTATCAAATACTACAGGAACCCAACCATGATAAGGGTTCCATGCCTTGATCTCACCCTTGTAAATACGATACTGCGGAATCTTATCGCTCTTGCCATAACCATTTAACTCATGATTTATCCATTCTTCAAAGTCTCTCAGCTTTAATTTTCGAGCAACAAGATATGCTTTTCGTAGTAAACCAAGAAGGTCTTCATCATTGATTGCAAAATATAAAATCA
>JAZRKZ010000519.1:0-6149 GCA_045646565.1 Lachnospiraceae bacterium | reverse complement strand
ACGCCGGATTATCCGATGCAGAAGAAGCGCCATACGCTTGAGTTCATGCGCACGATGCCGCACCTGCGCACCCGCACGAACACATTCACGGCAGTCTTCCGCGTCCGCTCCCTGATCGCCTACGCGATCCACAAGTTCTTCCAGGAGCGCGATTTCGTGTACGTCCACACTCCGATTATCACAGCCTCGGACGCCGAGGGCGCCGGTGAGATGTTCCAGGTCACGACGCTGCCGCTCGACAAACTGCCGAGAACAGAAGACGGAAAAATCGACTACTCAGAAGACTTCTTCGGCAAGATGACGAACCTGACGGTCCCCGGTCAGCTGAACGTCGAGCCGTTCGCCCAGACATTCCGCAATGTCTATACATTCGGACCGACTTTCCGCGCCGAGAATTCCAACACTGCCCGCCACGCGGCGGAGTTCTGGATGATCGAGCCGGAGATGGCGTTTGCAGATCTGGAGGACGACATGGAAGTCGCCGAGGACATGATCAAGTACATCATCAACTTTGTCCTCGAGAACGCTCCGGAAGAAATGGCCTTTTTCAACCAGTTCATCGATAAGGGTCTGATTGAGCGCTTAAAGGGCGTTGCAAATGCAAAATTCGGTCACGTCACCTACACTGAGGCCATCGAAATTCTGCAGAAGTCCGGCAAACAGTTCGACTATCCGGTCAAATGGGGCGTTGACCTTCAGACCGAGCACGAGCGCTACCTGACAGAGGAAGTCTTCAAGGGACCCGTCTTTGTCACGGACTATCCGAAGGAGATCAAGGCGTTCTATATGAAACTGAATCCGGACGGCAAAACCGTCGCCGCTATGGACTGTCTGGTCCCCGGAATCGGCGAGATCATCGGCGGCTCACAGCGTGAGGAAGATTATGATAAGCTGCTCGGACGCATGAACGAGCTTGGAATGGATATTGACCAGTACAGTTTCTATCTTGATATCCGCAAGTACGGCACGACACGTCACGCCGGTTTCGGTCTCGGCTTTGAGAGATGCGTCATGTATCTCACCGGAATGGGCAATATCAGAGACGTACTTCCGTACCCGAGAACTGTGAAGAACTGCGAACTGTGATACTGACAGGCTGCCCTGTCCTCTTTCACGGGGGACGTCGCAAAGACGTCCCGGGTAAGAGGTCAGAGGCGGCCTTCTTGATATTTGACCGCCGGGCGCGGATGCAGGATCGTCCTCTTCCGCGGAACCGAAAGGATATAATATATGAAGGAAAAGTATTTGAAAATCGGACTTGTGGCTGCAGGCGTTATTTGCGCCATGGCGTTTTCGGTCTGGATCGGGATGCTGCTCGGGGAAAAGAGCAGGGCAGCGTCGATGGCAGCAGACAGTCTGCCGGCCCCTTATGACGCTTCGTCCCGCATAGACGCGCCTGCCGATGCGGGAGCCATTCCCGACTCCGCGGCAGCGGCGGAATCCGTGTCTTTGTCAGAGTCTTATGCGGAGGAGTCTCTGGCTGCTTCTGTTCCCGAGCCGCTTGCCGGACATGTGACAGAGCTCAAGAATTTCTCGGTCATTGAGGGAATGTCGCCGGACGTCATGGCGGGCGTTGAGTGGGACGACCTCGTAAGCGACGTTACGGCTGACACGAGCGGGTGTAACTTCAGTATTCCCGGAGTCTATGAGCTGCCCTACACGATTTTCGGCGCGGACGGCAGGACGGAGACTGTGATGATCCACGTGACGGTCCGCCATGATCTTGAACAGTTCCTCTATGGAATGGAAGGAGCCGTCTATGTGCCGGTCGGCGGGGCGTTCGATCCGATGGAAAACGTGGTCTATGATGAAGAGATTTCGTCCGTCGAACCGGACATGTCGGCGCTGGATACCGAGAGGGAAGGCGAATATCTGATCTCCTATCATCTGACCGGGGCCGACGGAGTTACACAGACTGCGGTCCGGAGGATCCATGTCGGAAAAGAACCCGTGTCCGAGGTTCCGGGCCAGACGGTCCAGACCGATATCGGAGAGTATTCCACGGTCACGGATCTCGGTCTCTGGAGACTGACAGCGTATATGGATACGCCGGAGGATCAGGGGCCCTATGTCGGCCAGACAGCAAGCGGAGCCCCGCTCGTCGCCGGCAGAACGGTCGCGGTCTCCCAGCAGACATGCCAGAGGCTTGGCCTTCAGTTCGGCGACCGGCTCATGGTCGACGGCTACGTCTATATCCTCGAGGATTACGGCGGCAGCGCCATGTATAATTCGGACTGGCTGGATATCTTCGTCGATAATGTGGAGGACGAATACTCCGAGAAATATAACCGGTACGCGGAAGTCTACCTGCTTCGGTAATGCGCTGCGCGAGGAAGCGCGGGGATCCGGATTGGAATCCTGCAAGCTGGCGTGGGATTGTACTCACGTCAAAAGGCAGGCAAATTGCGCAATAAATATAAAATTTTAGTGATTTAAAGTAAGAAAGCGCTTGTGAAAAGTGGCGTACGGTGCTATCATAAGTCCATTGCTATGTGAGATTTGAAGATCCGCTGTCTGAAGAGGAGATAGAAAGCTATGGAAAAAATGGACATGATATTTTACAGAAAACTGCCGACGCCGCTTGAGGTCAAGCAGCAGTACCCGGTGGGAGAGGCAGTCGAAAAGCTGAAGGCGGAAAGAGACGAGATCATCAAAAACATCTTTGAGGGGAAGGATCCGAGATGCCTTCTGGTCATCGGCCCCTGTTCCGCGGATCATGAAGATCCGGTCATTGATTATATTTCAAGACTGCGGACGGTCCAGGACAAGGTAGAGGACAAGATCATCATCGTTCCCCGCATCTATACGAATAAGCCCAGAACGGTCGGTACAGGATACAAGGGCATGCTCCACCAGCCGGATCCGGAGAAAGCGCCGGACATGCTGGAGGGCATTCTGGCGATCCGAAGGCTGCACAAGCGGGCGGCAGATGAGACCGGCTTTACGTGCGCGGATGAGATGCTTTATCCGGAGAACCACCGCTATCTGTCCGATCTTCTTGCCTATGTCGCGGTCGGAGCCCGCTCATCCGAGGACCAGCAGCACCGACTCGTCGCAGCCGGCATCGGTATTCCTGCGGGTATGAAGAACCCGACCGGAGGCGATCTCTCCGTCATGATGAACTCGATCGTCGCCGCTCAGAGCAGGCACACCTTCCTCTATCGGGGATGGGAAGTCACGAGTCCGGGCAACCCGCTCGCCCACGCGATCATGAGAGGCTATGTCGACAAGTTCGGCAACAACCATCCGAACTACCACTATGAGGACCTCATGCTGGTCTCGGAGATGTACGGGCGCAAGCAGCTGGTCAATCCCGCGGTCATTGTCGATACGAACCACTCCAATTCGGGCAAGCAGTATCTCGAGCAGAAACGGATCGCCAAAGATGTCTGCTACAGCCGGAAGGTCTCTCCCGAGATCAGAAAGCTCGTCAAGGGCTTTATGGTCGAGAGCTATATTGAGGACGGACGTCAGGATGAGCATGAGCACTGCTACGGCAAATCCATCACGGATCCCTGCCTCGGCTGGGAGAAGACGGAGCAGCTGATCTACGATCTCGCAGATGAATGGGTATAAAAATAAGAGGAGGCATATATGTTGAAAGTTGGTATTCTTGGTTACGGCAACCTTGGTCGCGGCGTGGAAGCGGCTGTGATGAAGAGCGCGGATATGGAGCTTTGCGCGGTCTATACGCGGAGAAATCCGGAAACGCTGAAGATCTGCTCCCCCAATGTCCCCGTAAAGAGCGCGGCCAGCCTTGAGGGCGGCGCGGAGGACCTCGATGTTCTCGTGATCTGCGGCGGCAGCGCGACAGATCTTCCGGAGATGACGTCGAAATACGCGGCCCTTTACAATGTGGTCGATTCCTTTGATACGCACGCCAACATCCCGGCGCATTTCGCGCGCGTCGACGCTGCGGCGAAGGCAGCAGGCAAGATCGGCATCATTTCCTGCGGCTGGGATCCGGGCATGTTCTCTCTCAGCAGGATCTATGCGGACTCCATTCTTCCGGGCGGATGCGCATATACATTCTGGGGCAAGGGCGTGAGCCAGGGTCATTCCGACGCGATCCGCAGGATCAAGGGCGTTGTTGACGCCCGCCAGTACACGATCCCTGTTCCGGAGGCGCTTGACATGGTCCGGTCCGGATCGAACCCGGTTCTTACGACACGTGAGAAGCACACACGCGAGTGCTTCGTTGTAGCGGAAGAGGGCGCGGATCTTGCCGCGATCGAGAACGAGATCGTCACTATGCCGAACTATTTCGCCGATTACGATACGACGGTCCACTTCATCACCGCTGAGGAGATGAAGCGCGATCACAGCGGACTTCCGCACGGCGGCAGCGTGATCTGCACCGGTGAGACCGGCACGAACGGGATGAAGCATGTCATCGAATATAGTCTCACGCTGGATTCCAATCCGGAGTTCACGGGTTCGGTGCTGGCTGCATTTGCAAGAGCGATCGCCCGCCTGAACGCTGAGGGCGTGTCCGGAGCAAAGACCGTGTTCGATATCGCACCGGCTTACCTGTCGCCGCTTCCGGCCGAAGAACTCAGGGCGCATTTCCTGTAATGACAGAAGATATGTTCACCGAAATATCACAGATTTAATAAATTGTTAAATTGACGATACGGCTTTTTGTGTTACTATATCTGTAACACGAAAAGGGCGCAAAAGCGCCCGGCAAGGAGGAGTGTTATGGATAACTACAACGGATATCAGAATGATAACAATACAGAGTTCTACAACTATGAATCAGGCGGCCAGTTCGAGAGAGGATATATGGATTATACCGGTTATGCGGCGCCGTCGATCAGCCTGAGCAGCTATATCGCAAGAACATACGGATGGATGGCGCTCGGCCTTCTCGTTACATTTGCCGTAGCCCTCGGCGCGGCGGTATCGGGTCTCGTCTACAACCTGTTCGCGGCCGGCGGATCGTTCGCGCTGATTGGTCTTGCGCTCGCCGAGCTCGGCGTTGTCGTTTTTCTCAGCGCGCGGATCCATAAGCTGAGCGTAGGGACGGCCAGAGTTCTGTTCCTCGTCTATGCGGCGCTCACAGGACTTACGTTCTCGGTCTATTTCCTGGTCTTCGACCTGTCGATCCTGATCTTCGCTTTCGGCGCGACGGCTGTCCTCTTCGGCGGCATGGCGGCGGCGAGCCTGATCTTTAAGCTGGAGCTTGATTCGATCCGTCCGCTGCTCTTCGGCGGTCTCATCATGCTGATCGTCGTCGGTATTGCAGGCATGTTCTTCAATCTCGGCGCGTTCAATACGCTGATCTGCTATCTGGGCGTTGCGGTATTCCTCGGATATACCGCCTATGATACAGCCAAGATCAGACAGAACTACGAGTATTACGGCCGTATGGGCGACACCGCGATCCTTGAGAAGGCTTCGATCTTCTCGGCTCTGCAGCTGTATCTTGATTTTGTCAACCTGTTCCTTTATATACTGAGACTGCTTTCCAACAACAGAGGCAGACGCAGCTGAGAACAAATTGAATAAAAACAATCCAAAGACCGGGCGCTGCCCGGTCTTAATTTGTTAATAATTGTTAAAATGTATTAAAAAATTAAAAGAATTTTGTTAAGGGATTATGTAGTAATATCGCCCCGTCGCCTTGTAAACAAATATTTCGTGATGTATAATATCAATGTTTACTATGATCTTTTTGCGGACGAAGCCGCTTATCTGATTTGTAATAAATTGTGATGCATGCGTAATAGAAGGAAAAAGGAGGAAGGCGCAGCGATGGGAAAGAATAAGCTACAAAGACTTCTGGGAATAGTGCTCGCGTTGATACTGACGACGACAACATTGTTCGCACCGGTCTACGCGGCGGATGTCGAATCTGTTATTACAGAGGAGTCCGGCGTCGTCGGCGCGGACGACTACTTATTCGCCGATGAGGCTGACTACGCCGAGAGCGTGGACGCCGACGTAGTATCTCAAGAAGGGGAAACGATTGAAGAAGAAGCAGAAATCGTACAGCCGGGGGACAATGTGGATAGTTACCCGGAAGGTTCCGCTGATGACAGCGTTCCTAATGATGAGAGCAGTCTTGCTGAACTTGGCGATGAGACGGATTCAGGCGTCGTAGCCGCGGAAATGGAAGAAGGAGACACCGAGAGTCTCCTGGAAGA
>JAZRKZ010000518.1:0-7715 GCA_045646565.1 Lachnospiraceae bacterium | reverse complement strand
GCAAAAGTAAAAAAGATGCCGATGAGTATCGTCATCGCAATTGTCGTCTCTACTGCTTTATGAAGATCCTCCAGTTTACGGCCGCCGAAATAGCGGCTGATCACAACGCCCCCTCCAATCGAGAAGCCGTTGAAAAAGAAGATCATAATGTTGACGATCATCGTCGTCGAGCTGACTGCAGCCAGAGCCTCCGTCCCGACGAAGTTCCCGACGATAATGGAATCGACCGTATTATACAGCATCTGAAAAACGTTCCCCAAAAGCAGCGGTACGGAGAACAGGATGAGGTGCTTTATGATGGACCCGTCCGTCATATCGCGGACAGTGGTCTTATTCGATACTGACATGCCTTAGAACAATCCTTTACAACGCTATCCATGAGACCAGAGTCGATCCGGCGCACAGCGCGGACATCATCCCTTATGTAAATATCATAGCTGTTATTTTACATGACGTAAATATATTTCTGTAAAAGAAAAAGGCCGCCGCAATGATGCGGCGACCCCATAGGATTCGCTGTTCTGTCTTTATATGACGGATCCGGTCTTTCTTTGTCGGAATCAGCCCTTGACCTGTGCGGCGACTTCCGCAGCGAAGTCTTCCTGCTTCTTCTCAAGGCCTTCGCCTGTCTCGAAACGGACGAAGCTTGTAACGGCCGCCTTGACGCCGGCAGCCTTAGCTACGCTGTCAACATACTTCTGTACGGACTGCTTGCCGTCTTCTGCTTTGACATAGACCTGGTCCATAAGAACGATCTCGGAAAGCTCCTTGTTGAGACGGCCGTTAACGATGCCATTGATGACCTTATCCGGTGCATTCGGCTTCTCGTTCTTAGCTGCTGCGAAGAGGACTTCCTTTTCCTTCTCAAGGTACTCGCTGGAAACTTCCGCGCGAGTGCAGTACATCGGACGCATTGCGGCTGCCTGCATAGCGACGTTCTTAGCCATCTCTGTCAGCTCGTCTGTCGCCTCAGCGCCTTCGACCTTTACGAGAACGGCGATCTTGCCGCCCATATGTGTGTAGGAAGTGATAAAACCGTTGTCAACGCAGACTCTTGCAAATCTGCGGACCTTCAGGTTCTCACCGATTGTAGCGACATGCTCTGTAACGAACTCGCTGACTGTCTTGCCGTCTTCAAGTGTTGTTGCAAGAAGAGCGTCCACGTCAGCTGCGTCTTTTGCCATGACCTGCTCTGCGATTGCCTTGACGAACGCCTGGAACTTCTCGTTCTTAGCGACGAAATCTGTCTCGGAATTGACTTCGACTGCGACAGCTTTCTTGCCGTCCTCGGAAACGAGCGCCATGCTGAGACCTTCAGCGGCGATTCTGTCCGCCTTCTTGATCGCCTTCATCTTGCCGTTCTCACGAAGGAAGTCGATTGCCTTATCCATGTCGCCTTCACAGGCTGTCAGAGCCTTCTTGCAGTCCATCATGCCTGCGCCGCTCTTCTCACGAAGCTCTTTTACCATTGCAGCAGTAATTGCCATTGTTATTTCCTCCTAATACTGTGTTTGAATCATTCTGCCATAGCTGCAGCTTCGGACTCTTCATCCGGATATGCTGTATAGCCTTCAGCCGGTACATCCATAAGACCCTGGTTCGCCTCGATGACAGCGTCTGCCATCTTGGAAACGATCAGCTTGACGGCACGGATCGCGTCGTCGTTGCCCGGGATGATATATGTAAGCTCTTCAGGATCGCAGTTCGTATCGCAGATACCGATCAGCGGGATATTAAGAGTATGAGCTTCCTGTACGCAGATACGCTCCTTCTTCGGGTCAACGATGAAGATAGCATCCGGGAGCTTCTTCATGTCGCGGATACCGCCAAGGTTCTTCTGCAGCTTCTCGAGTTCCTTCTTGAGCTGAAGAACTTCCTTCTTCGGCAGAACTTCAAATGTGCCGTCTTCCGCCATTGTCTCGATATCTTTCATTCTCTTGATACGGGACTGGATGGTCTTGAAGTTTGTCAGCATGCCGCCGAGCCATCTCTCGTTGATGTAGAACATACCGCAACGCTCAGCCTCTGTGCGGATCGCGTCCTGCGCCTGCTTCTTTGTGCCGACGAAAAGGATCTTGCCGCCGTCCTTGACGATCTCAACGACTGCATTGTATGCATCGTCGACCATGCCAACGGACTTCTGAAGGTCGATAATGTAGATGCCGTTGCGCTCTGTGTAGATGTACGGCTTCATCTTGGGGTTCCAGCGTCTTGTCTGATGTCCGAAATGGACGCCTGCTTCGAGCAGCTGCTTCATTGAAATAACACTCATTTTGTTTCTCCTTTGTTTATGGTTTTTAGCTCACCCATATGTTTCCTGCCGGCATGACCCGATGGGCACCGAATGCCGGAATCCGCATATGTGATTTTTGCAGCAGATGACATTATAGCATGACAAATTACGGCAAGTCAACAAACTTGCAGTTTAAACAGCATACTTTTTTAGCCGGTCTTTCCGGCTCTTTAAAGGATGTTCTTTTTCTTATCTGATCTGAAAATATAGAATCCGAATATGAGCGCCGCCGCTCCGCTTATGATGAGCAGCATAAGGTACCCCATCCCGGAGATCATTTCCTTATCCTGCAGTTCGTTCACCACCACCGCAAAGAGGTTGTTTCCGGCGTGCGCCGCGATCGCCGCCCAGATCGTTCCGTAATGCTCGTATACGGCCGCCAGCAGGATCCCGACAAAGAATGCAAATACTCCCTGCGTGAGATTCATATGATATACGCCGAATGTAAGAGCGCTGATACCTACAGCCCACCATACGCCCAGATAGTCTCTGATCCTGCGGTACAGAACGGCGCGGAAGATCATTTCCTCGCAGACAGGTCCGATCAGACAGAGACTGATGAACTGGTTCAGCAGATCCACATTGACAAATAAAGAAGCGTTTACCTCGGCGCCGGCCTCGTCCGTGATGATGTAGCTGAGCGGGACCTGGATCACATTGCAGAACCCGATCGAGAAAAGTATGACAAGGACCGCAGCCAGCACGCCGAAGCCGTTGAACTTAAGCATGCGGAACTGTCTGTCATAGGCTTTCCTCTTTATCTCATCGCCGTGGTAGAAAATATAAAAAATCGGGATCAGGATCGCGTCTACAACGCCGGTGAGAATAACAAGCATATTATTGCTTAAATCTGTCACCGGACGGAACATACTCAGTGTAAAAACGAAAATCAGCGATATCAGCGTCGTCAGGAAACTGGCCAGCACGACCGGCATCACGCATCTCCAGATCCTTCTGGCAACGCCGCCGTCCTCCGGCATGACCGATGGTCTTTCGGCAGCCTTCGGACCGACTCCTCCGATGGATTTTTGCCCGCCGTCAAAACCTCCGAAACTGCCGTTCCCGATATTTGCTCCGCCGCGCGCCTGTCCGATCAGGACGTTCCGAAGTTCGATCGGCGAATCAACAATACAGGCAGGCCACTCCGCCTCCAGTTCATCCCGTGACCCGAAACCGTAAGTGACGCCTATGCAGTCGATGCCCGCCGCTCTCGCACCGATGCAGTCATGCTTTTTGTCGCCGACCATGACGATCTCATCGCGCATATCCTGCATGCCGAGCTCATAGATCGTCTCCTCTATGACCTCAAGCTTGTCCGTGCGTCGGCCGTCCATCTCACTGCCGACAATAGCAGTGAAAAATTCATCGATATTGAACATGCGGAGGATCTGACGGCAGAACTCCGTCGGCTTCGAGGAGGTAAGGGCTATCGTAAAATGTTCCTCATGGAGCTGTCTCAGGACGCCCTTGATCCCGTCGTACAGATAGTTCTCATAAATGCCTTTCGGCCGGTATCTCTCACGATATCTCTCGACGGCTCTTTCAGCCTCCTCCTCGGAGACGCCGGCAAAGCTCATGAACTGCTCCTTAAGGGGCGGTCCCACAAAGCAGCGCAGTTCCTCGAGCGGCACCTTCATACCGAACTCCTTTTCAAGAGCATACTGTACACTTTTCGTTATCCCTTCGCCGGAATCCGTGATCGTTCCGTCGAGATCAAATAAAACTGTATTCCACATATCTTCACTCCGATGACGCCGCCTTGCCGCAGGCGGCGGATCCATCTATGTCATCTGCGAAAGAAACTGTATTGAAGTTACTTACGCAGCATCCATTCTGCCGTAAGTCGCAAAGTACTCGTCGACGCCATTTGCAAGGCCGCTGACGATCTGATTCTGCCCGTCCTCCGACGTCAGGAACATATCCTCATCATAGTTGGACATGAAGCCCATCTCGACGATCGTGACCGGCATCGTCGCCCAGTTGATGCCTGTCATGTCGTCCTGATACAGGTTATCGAGAGCGTCCTGGCCTGTCGCCGCGCACTGGGCGTCTCTCATAATTCTTGACAGAGCCTGGCTGCGCTCAATGATTTCATCGCTGAGGTACGGATTAGACGCCGACGGACCGTAACACAGAACGCCGTCGACGGAACTGCTGTCCGAGCTGTTGCAGTGGATACGGATGAAAATGTCTGCATTTGCTTCCGTGGCGATCCGCGCCCTCTCTACGTTGGACATAGTCACATCGTTGATCTCTCTGCACAGGACGACTGTATAGCCGCGCGCCGTAAGAGCGTCCCGCAGCTTCAGCGTCACATCCAGATTTACTTCATATTCATTAACGCCCGACCAGTTGCCCTGTGTTCCGCTGGTAACGCCCTGCTTCATCACCTCAGAGCCGGGACCGTTCGGCTCGGTATCTGTGATCTGGTGGGTCTCGTGGCCGGCGTCGATGCAGACTATATATCCGTTTCCTTCGGTCACGACCTGATCAGGAATGGTACTCTCCGCGGCGTTCGCGATGTCCTGTTCTGTCGACGCGTTTTCCAGCGAATTTCTGGGGATCGGCGTGACCAGATTACCGTTCTGGACCGCGTCCGCATATTCGCTGACATTCGGTACCGCGGCGTTCGCAACGCCTTTGATCGCTTCGGCAGTTGTCCGCAGCATTTCCGCTGCCGCGACCGGATCCGTTTCCACTGTCACGGAATCTGAAGGAGTAACGTTAGACGCAGCTGCGCTCTCCTCCTTTTTTCCGGCCTCTCTCTCAGCCTTCGCCGCCAGAACTTCCGAATGGAGCCTGCCTGCTTCAAGTCCGATCAGTGTGCCGGCCGATGCCATGACAAGAATGCCGGCAATAATAGTAAGTATCAGAAGGATGTCGGTTCTTTTCTTTTTCTTTTTCATGTATGAGCTGCTCTCCGTCCTCAAAAATCCTTCCTGTACGGCAGGATGCAAGAAGCGCAGCCGTCCAGGGCAAAATAATCCAAAATGCAGTATAGCACACAATGACCTTAGACATCAATCAGCTTTGTATCCTCGTTCCGGTATTTATTTAAAACTGAAATAATACATATTCCCCCATGTATCGAGCGCACCGCCACGAACCGTTTCCGCACCGGGGTCAATATTTTTAAGGTAGAGTACGCCGCTTTCGTACTTCCATCTGACTTCCCGGCCTCCCACGGACACGAAGACCGGCCGGACCTCCCCGTCGCTGATGATTCTTACTGCATCCGTCCTGATCCTTTCAAAGACGATCCCGCCTTCAGCCGGGTTCTCCCAGAACTGCCCGGCCGGCTCTTCCGCGTCTAATATGCCTTCCACGTTCACTGCCGAAGACTGCTCTGCGTCTGCCGGGCTTACCCCACCCTCAGCCGAAGGCTGTCCCATATCCGCCGGGTCTGCCCTGTTCTCAGCAGAGCTCTTCCCCGCATCCGTCGGTCTTGCTCCATTCTCAGCAGAGCCCTGTGCCGTGTCTGTCAGGCCTGTTCCTCTCTCACCAGACGCCTGCCCTGTGGCGGCTGCGCCTTCTCCTTCGTTCTCCCGGTCCTTGTGATCTTCGCGTGTCAGACTCTGATTCCCTGTTCCTTCCGGCGAGCCTTGCGGTCCGGGCGTCGTCCATCCCCGATCCGGCGTTTCTTCACAGACCGGAGCCGGTTCCGCCACGACAAAGCAGTAATACAGGTCCATATCCGGATTCGTCACATGAACATAAAGGTCGGACACTCCGCTGCGGAGCGCCGTCACAGCCCGCCCGCTGCCATCCAGCATAAGCACATCCGGGTTTCCGACCGTGCAGCTGTACTCCTGGTCGGACCAGAGTTCCGCAAGAGATGGGATGACCATTGTATCCCCAACAGTCAGATAGAATTCCTGACTGCCCCGAACGCGGCAGAATGAGGCGCCAAACAAAGCGACAAGCACGACTCCGAAGATGAGTGTTTTCCGCAGAAACGTTCCCTTCCTTACCGGCAGCGTCTGTTTTTTCCCTGTCCGTTTTCTTTTACTCTTCATATGCACTACCTCTGCTATTCGTTTCTCAGGATGATGACCTTCCGAAATCATCCGCATCTTATGCTCCTGCCTCAATGACTTCCCGGCACCTTTTGATCATCGGATCCTCTTCCGCCCCCTCATTTTTCAGTACTTTCGCAAGCGCCTCCCGCGCCGCATCGATATTCCGCTCCTCATAGAGCCGCATGCACAGAACAGCCGCCCAGGCCGCTGTCTTTTCTCCCGGTCCGGGCACATCGGACTCGATGAAACCGGCGTAAAAGCGCTCCGCACTCCCCGTATCTCCGGCAGCCCTGCTGAGTTCCGCCGCCTTCAGCCGCAGAAAGCACAGCTCCTCCTCGTCCGTCGTCTCCATGAGCGTGATGATTTCCGCGACCGCCTTCCTCATGTATTCCGCCCGCCCGGCATCGTTGTCCGTCTGACCGGCACAGATTTCATAGTATAAAGCCGTCTGTTCATGAATCTGCCGCTGCAGATCGTCACTTGTTCCCGGCAGCAGCGCTCCGGCCTCCGCGATCTCTCTGTGATAGACCAGCAGCTCTTCGCTAACGTCCGAATCCGGATCCCCGGCCAGGCGGTCAATGATCCGGTCCGCCACCTCCCCTGCCGTCTCCATATGGCCGACCGCCCTTCTTCGCACATCTTCCCGGTAAGCGTCGTGGTAGATCCCCCTCACACTGCCCGTCAGAATGCTGATGAGAAGCAGCACCGCGCACACGTATGCGGCAGGCCTTTTTATCCGCTCCGCTTTCTTGATCCGCGTTAAATCCGCACAGAGTTCACCCGCATCCCGATAACGCAGCGAGGCGTCCGCCAACGAGGCTTTTTCTGCCGTCTTCCGGATCTTTGTAAGTGTATTCCTGTTCCAAAGCCGGCTTACGCCGCGCGGCAGAACGGTCTTCGATAAAAGTTCCAGGATCGTTACTCCCAGACCGTACACATCCGCCGCCATGCTGCAGATCCCACTGTACTGCTCCGGCGCAGCGTATCCCTTTGTCCCCAGCGGAAGAACGCCCGTCTGTTCCCCAAGAAGCGCTATGTCAAAATCGACGAGCTTGACGCTGCCCGCCGGCGTCACAATAAAGTTGTCCGGTTTTATATCGCGGAAAATGACTGGCGGTTCCTGTCCGTGCAGATAGGCAATCACATCGCTGATCTCACATGAGATCCGAAGAAGTTCCGATACAGTCCGGATATGTCCGGTTTCCGCATACTCTTTCAGCGTTACTCCCTCAATATAGTCCATGACCTCGTAGACAAAATAAGTATCCTCGAGCTCCTCGACGATTCTCGGCAGGGCCGGATGATCGAGCCGTTTCAGCACAAAAAGCCCGTCTTTCCCTTCTTTTTGCGACTTCGGCAGCTCCTTCATCGCCCACTTTTTCCCGATCCGGTCGTCCGCGACC
>JAZRKZ010000517.1:0-3447 GCA_045646565.1 Lachnospiraceae bacterium | reverse complement strand
AAACCTCGCCAGCAGCTCAGATTTTTTCTCTGTGTCCTTGATATGGGGAGAGATTCACACATAACCTCGCCAGCAGCTCAGATTTTTTTCTCCGTGTCCTTGATATGGGGAGGGATTCACACATTAACCTCGCCAACAGCTCAAATTTTTGACATGGAGATTCAGTTCACATTAAATAGTCGAAACCAGCTAAAAATAAATCCCCTCCAGAATGCACTCAAAGGAAGCACATCCCGAAGGGGAGTTTCATTTCATTCTTATTAAGTTGTGTGGTGCTTATCCTTACAATCGGATTTGCTTAAAAACACGATATACAAACCACCGGGCAGCCTGCATCCACAATCAATCTAGATAATGGACAAAAAGCCCGCTCCGCAGCTTCGGCTCGAACCACGTGGATTTCGGCGGCATGATCTCGCCTGCGTCAGCGATGTCCATCAGGTCGTCGAGGGTCGTCGGGTACATGGCAAATGCAGCCGCGCACCCCTCCTCCACCAACCGCACCAGCTCTCTAAGGCCGCGGATTCCGCCGACAAATGCGATCCGGCTGTCGGTCCGCGGATCGCCGATCCCAAGGACCGGCGTCAGAAGATTCTTCTGAAGAATCGATACATCAAGCCTTGTGACAGGGTCGCTGTCGTCGAAGGTGCCGGGCCTCGCTGAGAGGAGATACCATTTGCCTGACAGATACATGGATAAATCATGCTTTTTCGCCGGGCGGTACTGCGCAAGGAAAGCCTCGTCGCAGGCCTTATCCGCGGGCATCTCCGGAAGCTCGGTGACCGTGAAGTTCTCTCCGATCTTTGCCAGGAACTCGCTATCCGACATGCCATTTAAGTCATGCACGACACGGTTGTAGTCGAAAATGTGAAGTTCGCTGCTCGGGAACAGGACGGACAGGAAGAAGTTGAACTCCTCCGTGCCGTCATAATCCGGGTGTTCCGCCCTTCTCATAAGACCGACTCTGACCGCAGACGCAGAGCGATGGTGGCCGTCGGCGATGTAGAGGGCGGGGACATTTGCAAAATACCTCTGCAGCTCATCAACCGTACCCGCTTCATCGACCCGCCACACAGTGTGTTCGATACCGTCCTCCGCCGTGAAATCGTAGAGCGGCGCATGTGCTGCCATCCAGCCGGCTGTGAATTTCCCGATATCGCCGTTGTCGCGGAACGTCAGGAAGATCGGTCCGGTGTTCGCGTTGCAGGCGTCAACATGGCGGACCCGGTCCTCTTCCTTGTCGGCCCGGGTGAGCTCATGCTTCTTGATAATGTTGTTCTGGTAGTCGTCAATGGACGCGCAGCCGACGATGCCGGCCTGGGCGCGGCCGTCCATGATCTGCCTGTAGATATAATAAACAGGCTTCTCCTCCATGACGTTCACGCCTTCATCCAGCATTTTTTGCAAATTCTCAGCCGCCTTCGCATAAACTTGTGCATCATACAGATCGATTGACGGATCAAGGTCCACTTCTGCCTTGTCGACATGCAGGAACGAATAGGGATCCCCTTTCACCATCTCACGCGCTTCGTCGCTGCTCATGACATCATACGGCAGCGCCGCCACTTTGTGCGCGTCCTGCTCGTTCGGTCTTACAGCTCTGAATGGTCTGAATACTGCCATTTACTCCTCCTCACTTTTGTGAGCTTCAAGTTATTAGTTTTAGTGTTTGTCGCCGGAATGTGCCTCCGCAAAATCTTTCATATACTCCACGAGCGCGATCACGCCCTCCTTCGGCATCGCGTTGTAGATGGAAGCGCGCATGCCGCCAGCTATACGATGGCCCTTCAGGTTAGAGAAGCCATGCGCTGCCTGTCCCTTGATGAACTCGGCGTCGAGAGCCTCGTCGCCGGTGCGGAAGGTGACGTTCATGATGGAACGGTCTTCTTTTGCAACAGATGCAATGTAGAAATCCTGAGAATCCAGATAATCGTAGAGGATCTGTGCCTTCTCCTCGTTGCGTCTCTTCATCTCCTCAAGACCGCCCTGCTCCATGAGATAATCCGTCACAAGCTTCACGAAATAAATCGGGAAGCACGGCGGCGTGTTGAGCATGGACCTGTTGTCAGCCATGATCTTGTAGTCCCAGATCTTCGGGGTGATCGGCATCGCGTTGCCGATCAGGTCCTCGCGAACAATGACGATCGCCATGCCCGCCGGCGCAATATTCTTCTGAACGCCCGCGTAGATCATGCCGAACTTTGACACATCTACCGGCTCGGAAAGAATGCTGGAGGACATATCCGCAACAAGCGGAATGTCGCCTGTGTCCGGGATGTACTGGAACTTGGTGCCAAAAATAGTGTTGTTCCAGCAGACATGCACATAGTCGGCGTCCGGGCTGAGCTTCAGTTCGTCCTGCCTCGGGATGCGCGTAAAGTTCTCGTCCTTTGTGGACGCGACTTCTCTTGCATCGAGATACTTTTTGGCTTCTTTGAGAGCGCCGCCGGAGAAATTGCCGGAGACGATGTAATCAGCGACTTTATTCTTATTTCCCAGATTCATTGCGAGAGATGCAAATACACCCGTCGCCCCGCCCTGCAAAAACAGGACCTTATAGTTATCGGGGATGTTCATGATCTTTCGGATATTTGCTTCAGCGGCTCTGATGATATCATCATACACTTTGGATCTGTGGCTCATCTCCAGAACGGACATGCCTGACCCCTCACAGTTCAGAAGTTCTGCCTGTGCTTTGAGCAGGACCTCTTCCGGAAGGATGGACGGACCCGCGGAGAAATTGTAAATTCTGCCTTCAATCATAATAAATGCCTCCTCATTGACTAGCCTTTGCTGTCAAGCACCTATTATAGTGACATCACCGCGTTTTGTCACGAATAATATTTATTTTTTCTATGCACAAAAGTGAAGTCTTCTCCCGCTGCCCAAGGGCAGTGGGTTTCCGCCTATGACAACCGAGGATGATATTTTTGAAGAATGGGCGGTTTCCTGGTTGGAGAACAATTTCTTTTTCCTCCATATTTCAAAGACACGGTGAGGAAAATTGAACTGAGCTTCTCCCCTTGTCAAGGAGATCGAGCAAGTATTACCAGCCTGCAGCGCTTGAACCTGCCGGACATCGAGCAAATTTATCCAACCGGCGGCGCTTGAACCTGCCGGCATTAAAGTTATCGGTGACTAATCGCAATTTTCAAAGAATTCACCCGCCAAAAATGACTCGAAATTCGATTCTTAGCACGTAAATTGCTAAAAAATCAGAAAACTGACTGCCCAACATTCTTTTAATCACGGTGTTTGAGCAGTTGAATATTTCATTTTCTGCTGTGTGGCGTGCTGCGGCACGAGGAGTGGTTCAAGTATCGTCTATAATGAACCTCCACCCCCATGCGGTGCTGAACCGCGTCCTATGGAGGTGGTATCAAAGCCCTTCGGGCTTTAAGCCCCTCCGGGTCTTTTGATATTTGACCGTCGTGCCGGTTTCCCCTT
>JAZRKZ010000516.1:0-6382 GCA_045646565.1 Lachnospiraceae bacterium | reverse complement strand
AGAACGACATGGCTACGACCCGACTTCTCATCGGCATCTTTTTTACTTTTGCGGGTTTTTTTCTTGTTCCGGTCATGCTGCATCTGATGCAGACGCCGGACGACGTATTTTCGCAGGCGAAAGTTTATCTTGAGATTTACTTTATGGGATCTCTCGGTCTCCTGACCTACAATATGGGCAGCGGTATTCTGCGCGCTGTGGGGGATACGCGGAGGCCGCTGTATTTTCTTATCTTTACGAGTATTCTGAATACGATCCTGGATCTTATATTTGTTATCGTGTTCAGGGCCGGCATTGCGGGCGCCGCCCTGGCGACGATCATTTCACAATTCATCTCCGCATTTCTTGTCCTTATGCTGCTCACTCGAACAGAGGACATTTATCAACTGATATGGAAGGATCTGCGGATCGATCTGCCGATTCTTAAACTGATTATGGAGATCGGTCTTCCTGCAGGTATCCAGGCAGTCATTACTTCTGTGTCGAATGTATTTGTGCAGTCCTATATCAACGGTTTTGGATCCGGCTGTATGGCGGGCTGGGGCGCTTACAACAAGATCGATTCTTTTATATTTCTCCCGATCAACTCTCTTGGACAGGCTTCAACGACATTTGTCAGCCAGAATATCGGCGCAGACAGAGACGACCGGGCGCATGCGGGCACGCATGCTGCGATCATGATTTCGGTCGGCGTGACAGCGGTGGTCGGGACGCTCATTGTCCTGTTCGCGCCGGGAGCGACTTCCCTGTTCACCAGGGACAGGGAAGTTATTTATTATGGAACGCTGTTCCTTCGAATGAATACCTACTTTCTGATCTTCAATGCGGTCAACCATGTTCTTGCGGGAGCGCTGAGGGGCAGGGGAGATTCGAAAGGACCGATGATCTGTATGCTAGTGATCCGGCAGATCTATCTTTTTATCGGCAGCAGGATCGCGTATACACCTTATGTAGTGGGGTTCGGATATCCTGTCGGCTGGATGACCTGCACCCTGACAGAAGTGACCTATTATCTGGTCCGCCGACGAAGACGGGCGGAAGAAGCGCATGGATTTGACCTGAAAGATGTCAGCTGACGCTGACATAGCCCTGTATGAGGCCTGGCGGGTGAGACTTAAATTGACATAAAGATGAAATTTTTGTAAAGTATAGGCAATGAATTATGGTTGAAAAAGAAAAAAACTTTAGCGGCTTTATCATAACTGTCTATATACTGGCTCTGCTCCTGCTATGCAGCACGGGAATGAACTGGATCGAACTGTCCGAGATGGGGACGGAGAAATCCCGCCTGATCGGAGCGAGCTATATGACTATGAACAATGAATTCTACGAGATCGTCAACGAGCAGATCCGTGTCCGCATCGAGGGTGAAGGCGATCAGATGATCCTAAGGGATCCGTGCCTTGATGTGAAACGGCAGGCGGAACAGATCAATTCTATGCTTTCCATGGGAATCAGCGCACTGATCGTGACGCCGGTGACTTCGGACGGACTCACAGAAGTGCTGGATCGGGCGAGAAATCTCGGCGTCAAGATCATTGTCGTGGATACAGAGCTGGATGATCCGGAGCAGGTGGACTGCACGATCGTATCAGACAATTTCCGTGCAGGTTATATGATCGGTGAGTACATGATGAAACGGCAGACTTCAGGCAGGATCCTGCTCTTAAATCATGAAACGGCTATTTCGGGCCACCGGAGAGTTCAGGGGTTCAAACTGGCAATCGCGAAAAATTCTGATTTTCAGATCGTGAAGGAAATCGACTGTATGGGGCAGTATGAGATCGCTCTCCCTCTGATCCTGGACTACATAGGGGAGGGAGGCAGGTTCGATACTGTTTTCTGTCTGAACGATCTTGCCGGAGAAGCCGCTGTCATGGCGATCCGACGTCATCCGGAATTCGAAAAGGTCCATATATACGGCGTCGACGGTTCTCCCGACGCTAAATCCATGATCATGTCAGGCGAAGTGGAAGCGACCGCTGCCCAGTTCCCGACCGAGATCGGGGAGCAGGCTGCTGATAATCTCTATAAAATGCTGAACGGCGAGTCATACCTGTCTACCGTCATCGTGCCGGTCGCTCTGATCTCATATGATAATCTCGAGGAATTTGACATTAACCGCTGGCAGTAGAGGTGCAGCCTATGAGTTTGTTTTCAATTAACAGCAGAAGTCCGGAGAGAGTCTGGAAAATGATGAAGCACCTGAACCTGCTGATTCTTCTCTATATCACTGTTATATCCTATCACGCCGTCACGGGCATGACACGAAGTAACTCGGCGGGCGTTTTTCTTAAAACGATTCCTGTCCTGCCTATGGAGAGTACGCGCTTTGTCGTTGTGGTCTTTATTCTGTACGCCGCCTTGCTGCTGCTTTTTTCCCTTGACATGGATGATGATTACATGAGAAACGTCAAGATTGCCGCAGAACTGCTGGTCAGCGTCATGCTTACCATGCTGTGCGGTATGGCATATACCGGTGTGATCATTCTGGTCATGGTCGATATCATCCGCGGCACATATAACAGAAAAACGAAGATCAGGGCACTTGTGCCGGTGATTGCTGTATACATAATCATGGATTCGGAAATCCTGAAATTATGGTTCAGGAACGTATCTTTTTCCGATTATCTTATATTTTACAACGCGAGGGCGGCAGGCATTCTGCAGAGTATCCTCAATATCGTGGAACTGGTCAATATTGTCATGTTCATCATTTTCCTGATCGTGACCCTGCGCTATCAGATGGATGAGACCGCCAGGATCATGCTTCTCAATGAGGAACTGACAGCGGCAAATATCATGCTGGAGAATTATTCCAAAAAATCGGCGGAAATGGCCCAGATGCAGGAGAGGAACCGGCTTGCCAGAGAGATCCACGATACAATCGGCCACGTCCTCACCGGTATTGTCACCGGACTTGAAGCCTGTCTGTTGATTTTCGACCAGGAGCCGGAACTTGCCAGAAAGCAGCTGGGCGCCATTCAGGATGCAGCGTTACAGGGAATGAAGGACGTCCGCAGCTCCGTCAGCGCGCTGCGACCGGATGCGCTTGAGCGCTTGTCGCTGGCAGGTGCCATTGAGAAGATGATTGATGAAATGGGCCGGTCGACCGGTATCCGGTTCGATTATCTCTGCATGGATCCGCTGACAGATCTTGCCCAGGATGAGGAAGATGTCGTTTACAGGGTACTGCAGGAGAGCATTACGAATTCTGTGAGACACGGACACCCGACGCGGATCGCGGTCAGGATCGAACGTCTTGACAAGAAACTTCAGATACAGGTCAGGGATAACGGGATCGGCTGCAGGGAAGTGCGAAAAGGTTTTGGTCTGACACATATGCAGGAGAGGCTCGATATGCTCGGCGGGTACATGACAGCTGACGGCAGCGACGGATTCTGTGTAACGGCGTGGATACCTTTGAGGCTACATACGAAGGGGGATGAGAAAAATGATTAATATTCTGATAGCGGACGATCAGGAGCTGATGCGGCAGAGTCTCAAGATCATGCTGAGTTCGCAGCCGAATTTTTCAGTGACGGATACGGTCGGGAGCGGCGTTGAAGTTCTGGAGAGCATTCAGAAGAACAAACCGGATATTATCCTGATGGACGTCCGCATGCCTGAAATGGACGGCGTTGTCTGTACAAAGAGGGTAAAGGAAATAGCGGAAGATATCCGTGTCATTATTCTGACAACATTTGACGACGACGAGTATGTGTTCAATGCGATCAAGTTCGGCGCGAGCGGATATTTGCTCAAAGGGACTTCTCTGAAGGATCTCACCAGTGCGATCACCAAGGTCTATAACGGCAAATCCATCATGAACGAGGAGATAACGGGCAAGGTGTTCCGCATGTTCTCTCAGATGGCTCAGACGAATCAGACGATCAGTGTGAGTGAGCACCTGACCGACAAACTCAGGTCGTCGGAGTGGAAGATCATTGAGTGTGTCGGCCGCGGTATGTCCAATAAGGAGATCGCGGCTAAGCTCCATTTGTCAGAAGGAACGATCCGGAACAGTCTGAGCGTCATCCTGAGCAAGCTGGGACTCAAGAACCGGACGCAGCTCGGCATCTGGGCTGTTCAGACAGATACGGCAGCCCGCAGAAGTGAAGTGCAGGACGAATAATCAGGCAGATATATGATGGAACGATTGACCAGGCGGCAGAGGAACCGGCTGTTGTTTCTGACAGCGGTCCTGCTGATTGTTATTTCAATAGAACTGATCCTTAATCCCTTCAGCAGATATCACAGTGAGAATACGGGGATATTGCGGATCGGCGTATTCTCGGACAGTCTCTGGGGTGAGGATAATGGCTTCGCGCACATTATCCTGAACGAGGCAATCGAAAAGTTTGAAAAGAAAAATCCCGGCGTCAGTGTCATGTATGAGAGCGGCATTCGCCGTCAGGACTATTCGGAGTGGCTGTCTAATCAGATCCTGAAGGGGACGGCGCCGGACGCTTTCTTTGTACTGGATGAAGATTTCGAGTATCTGGCGGATGTCGGCGCTCTGCAGGAGATCTCTTCCTTCATCCTGGAAGATGCCGCATTTGAAGCAGGCGTCTATTACAGAGCGACCTATGAAGCGGGAAAACGGGAAGGCATCCAGTATGCGCTGCCTTATGAATGCTCGCCGGAGATCATGGTCGTCAACGTCTCTATTCTCGAGGCTGAAAATATTCCGATGCCGGGTGACGACTGGACCTGGGAGGACTGCTTTGATCTGTGTAAAAGGGTAACGGGTCCCAGAGAGAATGCGTCCGGCTATCAGTTCGGCATCTCGGAGTATGGGTGGGAGAGCTGTTTCTGCTCCAATGATGTGGTCCTTTTCTCCGAGAAAGGCGACAGATGTTATCTTACCGATGAGAAGGCCGGGGAGAGTATTGCGTTTCTGGACCGGCTGGGCAGACTGACGGCCAAAAAGACGAACGTTCAGCCTTCTTTCTCGGATGGGAATGTGCTGTTCCAGCCAATGAGTTACACCGCTTATAACGCCTATATCAGGAATCCGATCCATATGGGCGTCGACGACCGTTTTGTCTGGAAGATACATACGATGCCTGCCGGGCCTCATGGAGGCAATAATTCGAAGCTGAAGACACAGCTCCTTGCCATGAACAGTCAGTCGAGTAAAAAAGGGCTGGCCTGGGAACTGATGAAAACTCTGACATCGGATCCGGATGTTCAGAATGAAATTTTCAAATACTCGGAAGGGCTTTCGGTCCTGAAGGACGTCACATTTACACCGGCGGACGGCAGCAGACCGACGACCCCCACGGAGGAGGAGAGAAAAACGCTTGCTGCAGCCATGGAGCATTCGGTGAACAGACAGCGTTTTCGGGGAAAAGAAAATGCTTTCCAGCAGATCGATCTCGCTGTCAGTGATATTCTTGCGGGTTCCGGTAACATCAGGATGGAACAGATCATTTATAATCGAAAAATCAACAATTATCTGCAGCAGCAGTCATAGAGCGGATTTGTGCATATTGCCCGGGCAAATGATGCCGTATACGATGCGGCATTACGACTGTTGGTACTTATGCACAACGGATATATAATAAGCTGCAAAAATATGTAGAAAATGACAATAGTAATGCGAGATACTGACAAATGTCAGTATGTATTATTGACATTTGTTAGGTTATGGAAATGCTTGTTTTTTTTATAATATTTTTAGATTTATTTTATTATTCATTAAGAAAGGAGGAATCATTGGATGAAATATGTAGTTATTGTCAGTCATGGAATGCTGGCTCCAGGCCTGCACGATGCTGTCAACATGCTTGCAGGCGAGGATAGCCCGGAAGTGCTCGATACCAGCCTTAAGAACGGAATGGGAGCCGACGAATACGCGGACAATTTCCGGAAACTGATCAGCGTGGTCGGGCCTGAGGACGAGATTATTCTGTTTGCCGACCTGGTTGGCGGTTCTCCGCTTTCCTTTGCGGCGAATGTACTCGCAGAAGAAGGCCTGCTCGGACGGACCATTATGATCGGTGGTATGAATCTGCCGCTCGTACTGACAACAGTCCTTTCCAAGGACATGATGGAACTGGAAGATATCAAGACAGAAATTCTGCCGGACGCCATCGAAGGATTAAAGGTCTTCGAAGTAGTTGCTGCTGCTGATGAATCAGCTGACGATGATATTTAAGTAGAGGATTCCTTCTGATTTATTTGCCATGAAAGGAGATAAAAAATGGCTATTTCTTTTATTCGTGTTGATGACAGAATGATTCATGGACAGACCGTTACAAGATGGTCTCTTGAGTATCCGTGCACAGGTCTCATCGCTGTCAACGATGCTGCTGCCAAGAACCCGGTCCTGAAGCAGGCTTACAAGAGCGCTTCTGACAAGAAGACATTCGTATGG
>JAZRKZ010000515.1:0-8919 GCA_045646565.1 Lachnospiraceae bacterium | reverse complement strand
TCCTAAGACCGCTTGGCCTCCGACTTCGCGCGTAGGAGAAAAAATCGGGAGAAAAACGATCGATGGCGACCAAAAAAGGGAAGATGATCAGAGAATCTTTGCTGATTCAGCTTAGAACCAAGGGAGCAGAGGCGGATCACTTCGTTGCCCTGATTGATGACTATGTAAATTACTTCGAAACGGTTCAGAAGATGAAAAGGGACATCAGGAAGAAGGGTATCTCGTATCCGGCGATCTCCGCTGCCGGCAAGGAATACGAAAAAGACAATCCATGCGTCAAGCAGCTGCCTCAGTACACCAGGGCTATGCTTGCAATCCTGAAGGAACTGGGGCTGACTACAGACAACGTGGGTGAGATTGATGAGGAACTATAATAAATGGCCGGTATGAAGACCGGCCAGAGGCTTATTGCTTTTCGTAGTTCTGAATGAGAAGCTTCAAGAATTGGGAACGGCTAAGATCGCCACGCATTTTCTCGATTTTCTCGTAGTCCTCATTTCGGAGATCTACAGTCCATCGTGTGTAAGTCTTTTCGTTGTAGCGCCTTTTTACGGCAGTGGAAGTTTTGCTCATTCATTTCCTCCGTAGAAGCATGAACAATGTATATAGTGAGATACAAAGGGCAGCCAGACTGATTATGAGCGTGATCGTTTGCATGTAGCTTGAAAATGGATTATACTGATAGTACCCCGAAAGGGGTGGGGGCTTTCGCCCCCGGGGATCGCTACATCCCTTTAAGTTGTTTGGCCAGTTTGTACTGTAGTATTGCGGTCATTAGGTTGATCACTGCAGTTGTCAAACTGGCTATTACTATCAGTATCTCCATTTCCTTTCACCTCCTTCCTTTTGTGTACTCCCTTTCGGTAATTCTATATTAGCATACTCGTACGAGTATGTCAAGGGGGAATTGCGGATTTTTCCAAAAATTTTGAAAAAATGGTTATCAGCATGAAGAACATTCTTCCAAAGGAATTGCAGGAATATGCTGATCTGGTAGAGCAGGGCACGCTGCCGGCGTGTATGTGGCAGCACAGGCTGATCGCTTACGTCAGGAAGTGCTTCGAGAAGGAAGACATATACCTGGACTCTGATCAGTTCGACAAGTACATGTCGCTGTGCAGGAAGTATGTGCCGTTCCCGTTGATCCCGTGGCAGCCGTTCGTGATCGGTCTGCATGACTGTACATATTGGAGAGAGACTGGACAGCCGCGATGGCCGGACCTGTTCTGCATGATCGGCAGAGGTGCTGGAAAGGATGGGACGATCGCGATAGAGAGCTTTCTGTTGACGAGTCCGTACAACGGGATTCGCGAGTACAACGTGGATATTTGCGCGAACAATGAGGAGCAGGCAGTACAGCCTGTCATGGATCTGAGAGGATTCTTCGAGCAGCCACTAGTCCAGAAGAAGATCAGAAAATTCTATTACTGGACGTTGGAAAGGATCATCTGCACGAAGACAAAGTCCGTGATCAGGGGAAGGACGAATAACCCGAAGGGGAAAGACGGCCTTCGCTCTGGGATCGTGATATTCAACGAGATCCACCAGTATCCGAACCACGACAATATTAATGTTTTTACGACAGGACTCGGGAAGAAACCGCACCCGCGGCGATCCTACTATACGACTAACGGAGATGTGAGGGAAGGTCCGCTGGATGACCTTCTGGCAGACGCGGAGGACATCCTGCAGACGGGGACCGCTGACAACGGAATGCTGCCATTTATCTGCCGGCTGGATGATCCGAAGGAAGTCCATGATGAGAAGATGTGGGCGAAGGCGAACCCTTCACTGCCATATCTGCCGCATCTGCAGATGGAGATCCGAAAGGAATACAACGAGTGGGTAAAAACACCGGACAGACTGCCGGCGTTCATGACAAAAAGGATGAATATGCCGGCAGCGGCGAAGGAGACAGCAGTGGCTGAATGGGAACTGATCAAGGCCACGAACCAGGAGATCCCGGATCTGCGCGGATGGGAATGCACTGCCGGAGTGGACTACTCGAAGACGACGGACTGGATGGCGGTAAACCTGCATTTCAAAAACGGGAACGACAGATACGATATTAACAAGGCTTGGATCTGTTCGGCATCGAAAGATATTCCGCGGATCAAAGCGCCGTGGAAGGAATGGGCCAAGACGGAATATCTCGACTATGTGGATGACGTGGAGATCCATCCTTCGATAGTAGCCAATTATATCCAGGAGATGGGGAAGAAATACAATATCAGCACGGTAGCGATCGACTCATACAGGTATACGCTGCTGTCGGACGCGCTCTCAAGAATAGGGTTCAGCAAGGACCAGAAGAACCTGGTCCTGGTCAAGCAGCTGGATATTCTCAGAGTTGTGCCGGTGATCGATCATTGCTTCCTGAACACATATTTCCACTGGGGAGACAATCCTGTGCTGCGGTGGGCAGCGAATAATACAAAAATGATCCGGTACGGAAGAGATGCGGGAGCCGATAAGGGCTCCTTTGTTTATGCCAAGATCGAAGGGAAGAGCAGGAAGACGGACCCGTTCATGGCCCTGGTTGCGTCGATGGTTCCGGAAGCGGACCTGAAGGACAGACCGAGCAGGATCCCGGACTGGATGGATATAACATTTTGACGGAGGAAACAGATGAGCTGGACAGATGCGCTGAAAGAGGCGCTGTTTGGAAAGAGCGGATTTCTCGATGGAGAGATCGTGATCAACGTGCCAGAGACGATCTATATCAAGGAGCTGGCGGTATATTCCGCTGTGTCGCTGATCGCGAACGCGATATCACAGTGCGAGATCCTGGTATACGAGAAGAATAAGCAGGTACGCAACGAGAACTGGTATTCACTGAACGTGCAGGCGAACGTGAATGAAAGCGCATCCAGATTCTGGCACAAGGTCATAGAGCGAATGCTGTATGCGGAAGACGGCAAAGGGGCATTCGTGTTCGTATCGAACGGGAATCTGTATTGTGCTGATACATATCAGATCAAGGAGAAAAGGCCTTTCAAGGCAGCGGGCAATCTGTATGACGGGGTAGTGGTGGACGACCTGCCGCTGAATAAGACGTTCACGGCGAAAGAAGTCATGATCTTTAAGCTGGAACAGAGGCAGGCAAACGTATCCGTTGCGAACATGTATGCCGATCTGGCCGGCGTGATCTCAAGCGCCATGACTCACTACAAAGATTCCAATATCCAGAGGTGGAAATTCAAAGTCGATGCCAGAGAAGCCGGGACGCCGGAGTTCCAGAAGGAATGGCAGAACAAGCTGAAGAAGGCGATACAGTCCTACGTGAACGGCGAAACGAACGTTTACGTGGAATACAACGACAAAGTTCTTGAGCCTCTGACCACGAATAATTCGGTCGGCACAAGGGTGAATGCGGAAGACAACGTCAAGCTGATCAATGAGGTTTTTGATCTCATTGCCCGTGCGTACCACATCCCCCCGGGTCTTATGACTGCGGGAAATTACAACGTGTCGGACCTGGTCACTCAGTTCCTTACATTCGTTGTGGATCCGACCGCTGACATGATCAGCAAGACATTGACCGCGGCATACGGTAAAGACGAATTCATGAAAGGGAATTATTACCGCGTAGATACGTCAAAGATCAAACATTTCGACATCTTCGGCATGGCATCGGACGTCGATAAACTGATCTCGTCAGGCTTTGCGAGCGTAAACGAGGTCAGGCGTGCGGCGGACTGGGATCCGGCCGGGGATCCGGATGACGCGGACAACTGGCTTAACCAGCATATTCTGACGAAAAACTACGAAAAGGAAGGAGGTGAAAAGAAGAGTGAGGAAAGAACGCAAAATTAACTGCCTTTTTCAGCAGGATGGAGATACGTACAAACTGTTCGTCAACGATGTGATCGAAGGCGGGAAGGACTGGAACGGCAACAGCTGGGAGACATCCGCATCTTATTTCGCAGAAAAGCTGGCGGAGATCCCGGAAGGTTCCACGCTGGAGGTCCATATCAATTCTCAGGGCGGAGACGCATTTGAGGGAACGGCGATCTATAACCTGCTCAAAGGAGCGAAGATCAAAAAGATCGGCATCGTAGACGGACGTGCTTTTTCCGCGGCAACATTCATCCTGATGGCCTGTGACGAACGCGTCATGAACGTGGGGACTACGATGCTGGTCCACAACGCATGGACGATCGCCATCGGCAATGCGGATGATCTGCGGGCCGTGGCTGATGACCTGGACAAGCTCATGGAAAGTAATCGCAATATTTTCCTTGAAAGATGTTCAATGTCTGAAGAAGAGCTGATCGAGCTGATGAAAGCGGAGGTCATGCTTACCCCGAGAGAAGCGCTGAAATACGGTTTGGTTGACCGGATCGCAGAAGCTGCCGGAGAGGATCCGGAAGAAGAGCAGGAAGAAGAACCGGAAGAAGAACCGGAAGTACAGCCTGAAGAAACTGAAGAAGATGAGATAGATGATGCACATGCTCTGCGTGACGAATACGTCGCAGCGGAGAGATTCTTTAAAAAATTTTATTAAACGGAGGGAACAAAATGAAAGACATTTACAAAAATGCTACTGTTGCGCAGGCCGCTGTTGAGATGATGGCTTCTCTGCGCGGAGACGATGAATCGGCGATCGAAGCGTCCGCGAAAAAGTGGAGCGACGCAATATTTGAACAGATCAAAGCGGATTATGACGATTTCGGAAATGATATGCGTGCGCTGGTGGCGCGGGGCTATCGTGTCCTGACGTCGGAAGAGACGGCGTTCTATAACGCTCTGATCAAAAAGGCTGAGAATGTCAGGGCGGATGATCCGTCGATCAACGACATTCTGCCGAAGCTGCCGGTAACGGTGATCAATGAAGTTTACCGCAACCTTGTCAGCGAACACCCGCTTCTTGCAGCGATCCGCTTCCAGAACGTCGGTTACTCGACCAAGATCGTGCTCAATGCTCATACGGCCCAGAGCGCAGCTTGGGGAACGATTCCGGCATCGGTATCGCAGGAGATCACTTCCAGCTTCAAGAGCATCGATCTGACGCTTGCCAAACTTTCCTGCTATGCGGTGCTGCCGCTTGATCTGATCCGGATGGGAGCTACGTTCCTTGATCAGTACGTACGCACGATCATCGCGGAAGCGATGGCTGCACAGCTGGAGACCGGCATCGTAACCGGTACCGGCAAGAATATGCCGATCGGCATGGACAGAAAACTCGATGCGCAGTCTTCTGTCGTTGACGGTGTGTATGCGAAGAAGTCAGCCATTGCAATCACGGACTTCACGCCGGCAGCATATGGCAACCTGATCGCCGGCAATCTTCTGACCACGGACACAGGCGTAGTCAAGAGTGGTCTCCAGAACCTTGGGCTGATCGTCAACCCGATCGATTACTACACCAAGATCGTGCCGGCCACGACGGTCCTTAACACCGCGGGTCAGTATGTATCCAATCTGTTCCCGATCCCCACAAAGGTCATTCCGTCCGGCGCTCTGAGCCAGGGCGATGCGATCATCGGCTTCCTTGATGAGTATATCTGCGGAATCGGCGCTCCGAAGACCGGAGCTGTATATGTATCAGACGATGCGCAGTTCCTGAGCGACACCAGGGTGTTCAAGACCATCACATACGCGAATGGCCGTGCGTATGACAACAGCTCCTTCGCGCTGCTTGACATCAGCGATCTGGATCCGGCGTATGTCAACGTCAAGATCACAGGAGCAACTGGTGTGACCGGTGCGACAGGCGCGACCGGAGCGACTGAAGGATAAGGAGACAGGACATGGGTGATGCAGATCTTACCGTTGCAGTGCTTCGGCACTTGAAAATCACATGGGAGTCGGAAGATACGCTGTCGACGGTGGAAGGCATCATGAGCCGCGCGGCGTTCATGCTGAATGATCTTTTGGGCGCGGATGTGGATTACGCGGAAGCGTCCGGGAGGGACCTTGATCTCTATTTGAATCTCTGCCTGTATCTCTACAACGGGATGACAGAGCCGGAGTTCATGGACGCATACGGGGAATCACTGACCATCGCGAGGCAGCACCATGTGGACCCTGTTATCCTGGATCTGGAGGAAACTGATGAGGATGAGCAAACAGATCCCGGTGTATCGTGACGGCTATGTAAGCTTCGTGCGGCCGCTGAAGTCGAATGTATCATCATTTTCAGCGCCGATGAACACACGGTCGGAAGACGATACCGTCGGAGTAGTGACACTGGCATATGACCGGATGACTGCCCGTCAGCAGGATCTTGATTTCGCTTACAGCAGGAACAGGACGCTAGATCTGAAGATCCGGTGTCCTTACCATCCTCATGTGAGTGTGCTTCTGCAGGCTATCATAGGGAATACGCTCTATGACGTTTATGAGGTCGATCCGGATGTCAACAACATGCGCATGTTCGTATACATGCAGGAGAACAGGAAACTATGAGTATGCTTGACGCGATAAAGGACGTGCTCACGAGCCTGGCAGCGGATACAGACTACCCGATGGCCGGAGGCGTATATTACGGCATGTGCAACGCAAAGAGCCTGCCGGAGTGGAACTATTTTGTATTCAACAGGGGAAACATCGCTTCGGAGAACAATCACCGGTACACGGACCGTTACGAGATCCATATCGTACATGAGGACTTTGTCATGGAGGGATACGAGATTACTGTCGTAAAGGCTCTGAAGCAGGCAATCCCAGGGCTGAGCGTGGCGGATGACATGACGTTTGATTATGTCGCAAAGGCGGACACGCAGCGTGTAGTCGAGGTTATTACGATCCCGATGAAGAAGGCTAAGAAGGTAGAAGATGGCTGAATGGTTCAAATCTGATTTTTCAGAGATCCAGACACTGACTGAGAAGATGCAGCAGTTTGGAGAAGGATCAGGGCAGATCATAGACGAGGTCCTTCACGGCGAAGGTGCGCAGGCAATTAAAGAGAAGATCGCACCGCTGATCCCGAGCTCGGGAAGGACATGGTCCGGAAAGCACGCAGCTGCAAGAAGTGCGATGCCGGGGTCGTTCAGACAGGACAACGGACAGCTGTCGGTCACGATCGCGGCACGCGGGACCTATCACTACCTGTATTTCCCGGATGACGGATCGAACACACGGAAACACGCAGGCAACCAGCAGTTCATGATGCGAGGCGCTGAGCAGGCGTCCGAGCAGGTTATAGAAAAGTGCGTTAAGGCATTGATTGACAATTTTGAAGGAGGATAACAATGGATTCGATTTTTGAAGGTGTATTCAGTGAATATACTGTCGTGGATGTTGCGTTCAAACCTAAAGACGCAGGGTCCTATACAGATGTAGACGGTGCCGGATCTGCGTCCGAGGAATACGAACGCAAGGTCATCACCAAAGCGAAAAGCAATGTAGTTGTTAAGAAGATCGCCCGTGCTGCGGGATCAGGCACGCTGACGCTGTCGCTGCACATGCCGATTGATCTCTATAACGAGCTGCAGGGCCTTCTCAAAGGCGCAGCAGGGGAGGTTATTTCCGGCGTGTCAGCTCTCCCGGGACGTGTTCAGATCCCGACGACGGAGATCGCAATGGAGATCGAAGACGAAGACGGAGACACCAAGTTCAAATACTTCCCGGTAGCTTCCTCTTCGGCATTCAGCAGGTCGGTGAGCTCTGAATCCGACACGGTCGCTGAAGTGGAGATGACGTTCGACCTTTCCGTTGACGCTTATGGCAACATCATGTACGAAGCGCCCAAGAGGGACCTTCCGACGAGCGGCCCGCTTACGCAGTCCAACTGGATGAGCACAGTATCGTCTGCGCTTCTCCAGGCTTCCGGAGCAACAGGCGCGACCGGAGCGACACAGGGGTGATGACGGATGAAGGTCAGGATCATCCAGCGGTTTAATGATATTCACACGAAAGCTGAGTATTATCCGGGTGACGAGATCGAAGTCACAAAGGAGCGCTTTGAGGAGATGAACAGGAATCTTCCGGGATTCGTGGAAGAGATCAAACCGAAAAGAAAGACGAAAAAGACAATGAAGTAACAGATGCAGCCGGGGTGACAAACTCCGGCTGTTTCCTGTAAGGAGGACTCGTGAGAATCTATATCGCTGTACCAACATTCGAAAACATCATGCCGGACACATATAAGGCCATTTACAACCTTGATACGGGCGAGCATGATTGTGAATTTGATTTTGTACGAGGATATGACTGCGCAACAGCGCGTAACCATATAGCGCAGAACGCGATAGACCGGAATGCGGATTACGTACTCATGATCGACAACGATGTAGTAGTACAGAAAGACACGCTGCTGAAATTACTGGAGGACGGAAAGGACGTAGTGCTCGGATACTACGCCCACCGGAACCAGGACAATCTCTACAGCGGGAGGACGTGCATCTGCAGGACCTTTGACCCGGGTGGAGGCAAATATTTCAACTACCCGCTTGAATCTGAATACACCGGCGTGGAAATGAAGAAGATGCGCGAAAACGGACAGAGGAAAGTCCGGATCCATGGCGGAGGGATGGGATGCGCACTGATCAGGACCGATGTGTTCAGGCGGATCAGCTACCCTTGGTATGACTGGGTCAATTATGCGGATGACAACAGAGGGATGCTGTCGGAGGACCTGTTTTTCTGTGAACGCTGTCATGAATACGGGATCCCGATCTTTACGGACACGGCAGCGGAATGCGGACATATGCTGCGGCATATTCAATGGTGTGACTGAGGAGAAAAAAGGATGGAAAAGAGCAGCGTCGTAGAATTTGAAATGAAGAACGGCACGGTAGAGTGCACATTAAACTTCTATCGGCTCAATCAGCTGAAGACGAAACATAAAAAGGACTATCAGCGTTACTTCGACCTGCAGAAGGTAGGGCTCGTCACGGATCTTGACGGTCTGGAACTGATCTATATCGCCTATCTGTGCGCAAATATCGAGAAGATGCCGGATGTGATGACGTG
>JAZRKZ010000514.1:0-3718 GCA_045646565.1 Lachnospiraceae bacterium | reverse complement strand
CTCCATTATACCATAAACAGAAAAAGCGCCCATCGCCATTACAGCGATGAGCGCGCATCCTGCTAGATCTTTGATCAAGCACCGAACACAAAAGAGGGCGCTGCCTCTTGCGCACCCTCTCCTGTGGTGAGAATCACTTTTTCTTCAGCTGAATCTGCACATCACTTTTTTCATCCTCTGTATGGTACACAGTATCATCCTTCTCATAGCCTTCCGGTAACCTGAGAACATGAATATCGTAGATTTCTCCGGCCGGCATGGAAAAGCTTACCAGTCCTTCCGCATCCGTTTTTCCCATTTTGCAGCTGGTCGAGCTGCAGAACTGAATGGTAACGCCCGCTACAGGACCGTTCTCATCCGTAACATAGACATTGTATAAAACGTCCAGATTCTCTGCAATCGCATTCGCCGCATCGTTCACGGGGATATCTGCAGCTGCCTCGCCTTGCAGAAGCGATTCCAGTGCACTCTCATACTTATCAACATATGCACCGGTAATCGGCATGCAAAGGACCGTGCCTTCCTTGTCCACAAAGAAAGTCGTCGGAAAACCTAACAGCTGCTCCAGGAGTTCCTCCGGGATCATGACATTCGGATAGGTAATGCCGAATCCGTTCAGCGTGTCTTTGGAATACTTAACTACCTCATCATTCCACTCATCTTCATATTCCAGGCCGACGACCCCGCAGCCCTTTTCCTGTATCTTATCGTGGAACTCTTTCAGTTCCGCCATTTCTTCCATGCAGTTCCCGCACCAGAGTCCCCAGCAGTTTACCACAGTAATCTCATTGGCAGCGAACAGTTCCTTACTCGTTACGGTATTACCGTCAAGATCAGTAGTTGTAAATTCGAGTTTCTGTCCGACCATCTCCTTCGCGGGATCTACAGGAGCGAACAGCGTGGCGGATTTCTCTATATCAAACAGTTCTTGCTGGAGTTTATCGTATTCAGCAAGGTATTCCTCGTCAAATGCGGAGAGTTTCTGCTCATCTCTTTCAGGAATAGCGTAGAAAGTATAGCCGTCGGCAGTGCCGATCACTTCCGCACGGGCCATCTGTTCAGAATAATCTATTTGCAATTTCTCTGAAAGGATCTTGAGCGTCTGATCATAATCGATCGCGCTGGCCACAATTACATGGAGAACAGTCTTCCGCTCGTCCAGTTTCTTTATATCTTCATCAGGGGCATCCATATCATACAGGATTGCAGAAGCCTCTTCCTTGGGCATGGCTATGTAATAGATCGGCATCACATAGATATTACGATCGTCATCGAATAAGCCAATGGGATACGGGAGCAGCGCGCCCTTTGCGTTTGCGGCCACCTCTGACAGGTCCATTCTGATACCGACATTGTCGTATTCCTGCGGTTCCTCTTCCGCTGCTTCTTCCCGGACCGTTTCTTCGCTAGTCACTTCTTCGCTGGCGGCTTCTTCGCTAGCTGTTTCTTCATTAGCCACTTCTTCGTTAACCTCTTCTTTAGCTGCTTCTTCTTTAACTGCTTCTTCATTAGGTGCTGCCGGTTCTGCCGTCTTATTATTTTTCGTGGTCGAACATCCCACAAAAAGCAGAAGAAATACAGCTAACAATACTGTCAGTGTTCTTTTCATCACGTATGTCCTTTCCTGAAAAACACTCCTGAGTTGTACCTGAACTTTGCCAATCTTCCGGCCCATTATATCATAAACACAAAAGAGCGCCCACCGCCATAATGGCGTCGTCCGGGACGGATTCTATCCCGGCTTTAGTGATAAATAAGCACTTATTTTGCACGAAGGCGTTCAAGAGCAATGTGGGGAAGCAGGCTTACGCGGCACGCAATACTTAACGTTATCCAGAAACCGGCGCATGCCTTCCGCCCCGTCGGAGACTCTGCTCAGACCAGTATCTCCAATCGCGACCAGCTTATTCTTCCCGTGATAATCACTTCCTGCTGTAACATACAAACCGTATTTATCAGCAAACGATAACATCTCCGAAGTGATCTTTGGGGTAAAACCGGAGTAATACGCTTCCACCCCTTCAAGTCCGAAATCGATCAGATACCTCAGGCGGCTATCCATCTCATCTCCCATGATGAGCTGGTCCCCATCCCCGTAAGAGGGATGCGCAAGCACCGGGATCCCGCCTCCGCCGAGAATTCCCGTGATAGCGTCTTCAGGGCTGAGGTACTCACTCTTAATTCGGAGCTGATTAATATAATCCGAAATCGCATGATCTTTAGTCTCCGCATATCCATATCGGACCATGAGATTGGCAATATGCGGTTTGCCCGGATTATTCTGCCGGAAAAGGTCCTCTATATCTTCCTCAGAAAATGTAAATCCAAACTTATCTCTTAAATGATCCAGTCTCGCCTTGACCTTTTGTATGCGAAGCCGATGTCCGATCCCCACGACTATGCGGATCGGCTCCGAATCCGGATCAAAACCATATCCCAGAATATGATATTTCCCCCCTTTGTCCTTGCAGGAGAACTCTATTCCTGTGAGGAGCTTCGGGTCTTCCTCCGTCAGGATATCCCTGATGACCAGACTGCCCTTGAAATCGTCGTGGTCGGTGATGGAGAACAGTTCAATTCCTGCCCTCCTTACCTGCTCCAGAATTTCTTCAGGTGAATCGGTGCCGTCAGAAACAGTTGTATGTAAATGCAGATCGATATTTTCGGGGTATTTCATAGTGTCTCCAATTTTCTGTCCGTATTACTCTGATTTCTCCCCTGCAGCAGTCACATAGGGAGTTTCCGTGAGAAAACTCGCGAAGAGGGCGTTGCTGATGAAGGCATACTCGTCTCTCTGATGGCCGTGTTCAGTCATGGAGTTGGCAAAGAGTGTGATATTCACGTCGTTTCCGTCCTTGTCTTCACCCTCATAAGAAAATCCCATTATACCGTTCAGGAAAGCGTCCGTGCTCTCATCTTCACCGTAAAATACGCCTTCGAGAGGAGCGCGGCTGCCGTCACGCTGTACAAGGATCTTAGAGCCTTCGGGCAGATCCGTAAAGTAGTTGGTGCCGATAGCGTAGAATACGTCATCTCCGTCCATGATATAACTTGCGTTGACGAGAGTTTCCGTGGGATAGGTAACATAGCCCAGGCAGTCAACTCCGTCAGCGGAGCCGGTCTGAAGACCGGGAAGGAGGGATTCCCGGATGGTCTCCACGGCATTCAGGGTGTAGCCCACATAGGGAACCCCGGTCTGCACAGCAGCAAGGCTCTCCTCGTCCGGACCGGCGCCGCCTACCACCGCGTCAGCCCCGGTGATGTTCTCAGTGGTACCAAAACCCATCCGTTCCATTGCGATCCTTTCATTGTTGTAATCAGTGGAAAGGGTTACGAGGGTGTTGTATACGTAGCCGTCAGGAGCAGGTGTAAGCGCTTCCCTGGTACCACTGATGTAGACCGTGGGCGTCTTTCCAATGACATAGGCGGTAAGATCCGGATCCTTCACGCCGGTGCCTTGGAGGATGTGATCGGCAGACACGGACTGCCAGTCCTCATAGGAGCAGATAAAGTCGCCTTTGTACGCGCCCTCGGTGATCATACCAACCTTTTTCCCGGAGCTCAGAAGGGTGTTCACAGCTGCGGTAGAGCTCTCAGAGGCATTGGAGATGATAACGTCCCATCCCTCCTCACCGGTAAACCGAGATACAGCGTTCTCCTCAAGCAAAGGCTGCAGCGTATCATAGGTCAGGGTCCGGTCCAAAGCGTCTGCGATCGC
>JAZRKZ010000513.1:0-4864 GCA_045646565.1 Lachnospiraceae bacterium | reverse complement strand
ACGGCCGGCCGCAAGCGGTCCGAAAGGGGAAACCGGCACGACGGTCAAATATCAAAAGACCCGGAGGGGCTTAAAGCCCGAAGGGCTTTGATACCACCTCCATAGGACGCGGTTCAGCACCGCATGGGGGTGGAGGTTCATATGTGGTGCAAAATCATGCCTAATAAACCAATTATTTCTCGTTTACTGATTTTTTGCAAGTATCCTGCAAGCACCGCAGGAGACACGCCCTTAACTAAAGCCTGTTCTTCTTTGCGGACCGTTTCCTCAAAATCGCTTCTCTTCTTAATACTTGCTTCTCCCACGTTTTGACAGCCTGCTCTTTCAGGAATGGAGATCTTCATCTCCTCGGAGAGGGATGCATGCTCCTTCTTTACAAGGAATTCCATCCGGTAGGCGGCATCCTGCAGGGCCTCCAGACGGATGACTTCCGGATCCTGTCCCGGCTTGTTCTGGTCGTATATACGGAACTTCCGAAAATTGCATGTGACGATGTAACAGGGCATCTCGTCCAGAGGCATATTATTGGCGTATCTCTTGGCCTGCTGGTACGGAGTGAGCATAATCCCGCCAGACTGAGGCTCCTGCTTCGTGAGGTCATGTGTCATGCCTTTCTGCTCAATCATGACCCTTGTCTCCGGGAGATACACGTCTATGTACTTCTGCTGTCCGTCCACGATGACGCGTTACCTCAACTTAACAAAATCATTTTCAGGACGCAGACCCAAAGCGGGACAGCTGTAAGCAGGTCCGGAACTGTTTTGCAGCGTAACAACCGGTTGTCGCCATGGGCAGGATGGGAGTATAATTGAAGTGAAAGAATCCCAAGCCCTGCGTGCCGGTGCCCGGACGGGGATGCGCGTGAGGAAGGGCAGATGACAGAACTGACAGGATTGGGAAAGACGATCATAGCTGCAGACCCGATTGAAATAAAACTGGATCATACGGTAAAGAGCATATTGGCGTATAAGCCGTTATTGGCGCGTATCCTTAAGGAAACTGTTTCGGAGTGCAGGACAATGACCCCAGATGAGATAGAGAACTGTATCGAGGGAGATGTCCAGATCAGCAGTGTCTACGTGGATAGCGGCCTCACCAACGCGGGAGAGCGGATCGACGGGCTTGCCACGGAGGCATACCTGAACGGGGAAGGGCTGAGTCGCTATGACATCCGGACGTATTTGAAGGTGCCGGGGGACAGCGGGCACATTAAACTGCTGGTCAATGTGGAAGCGCAGAACGATGACAGGCCGGGGTATGACCTGTCGCTCAGGGCGTTGTTCTACTGCTGCAGGATGATATCGGCGCAGCAGGGCGTCGAATTCACGACGGACAGGGATGACCCGGTGAAATACGGTAATATCAAGAAGGTGTATTCAATCTGGATCTGCACGGAGACCTCGCAGAACAGGGCGAACTCGATAGAAAAATATGATCTGCGCAGGACGTTTCTGGCAGGCATGAACGAAGATACCCCCAGGTATGACATCATGAACGCGGTGCTGGTAAATATCAGCAGGACCCACGATACAGGGGGAACGGATAATGAGCTGATCCGTCTGCTGACGGATCTGTTCGATGAGAGACTGAGTGGTGCCGAGAAAGTCGGAAGGCTGAAATCGGACTATGGCTTAAAGACGACAAGAGAAGTCGAAAGGGAGGTGGCCGACATGTGTACCTACGGGGCTGCAATGGAGAATAAAGGGATGGAGAAAGGCCTGGAGAAAGGCCTGGAGAAAGGCCTGCAGATCCTTGTCAGAAGTTTGAAGTATCATACCAAAGATTTTGAATCATTATATGCGGATGTCATCAGGAACGAAGAATACAAGTCGGTGACGCGGGAAGAAGTGAAGCGGTATATGCAGGAGGTATAATTCCATCGGTGGTGTGGACTGGAAAACCGGGTGCAAGGCACCCGGTCACATTTCAATACGGACTGATAAGATTAATCGCGTAAGAAGGAGCGAGACTTCACTCAAATGATGGAAAAGTTCGACACGGCCACAACTCCCGCTTCTTTCAAAATCTCTTTTCGGTTGACGAGAGTCTCTTTATCAATGCCGACTTCTGGTAGAAGGAAATACCGTAGCACATGACGGTCTCATACCCCTCCTCTAATTTACCGGCATACTCCCCTTCTACGATCTGTTTCAGGGCATCGTCACAGTCTTTTTCCATCTGCCCCCTGCGTATTGACTTTTTAACTTCGATTATCATGGCCCGGCGGTTGTCAATATCTTTTAACAGCAGGTCCGGCCGGCCGAGACCTCTCTCCTTATTGGATTCTGTTTCATAGCCGCGCCCTACAAACAGTCCCGCAAGAAAAGCATGATAATAATCTTCGTGATAGTCCATGTAGCTGATCGTCTTCCACAAAAGATCGGACATGATCCTCGACGCTGTTTCCGTGTCGCCCGCCCACAGGGCATCCATAAGGAGCTCCTGCCGTGATATGTCCAGTGTCTCCTTAAAATGGTTCACGACTGCATCGCGGAAAATGCCTGCTATTTCCCTATTCGGAATCATCAAAGGCACAGTATCGCCCTCTGCGCAGAGACCGGCTTTCGTCAGATACCCTGTCATGAGAAGTACGCTCCACAGATTCTGCTCCGTTTCATGCAGGATATCATAGGTCAGCTCATCTGAAATTGTCTCAGTGATCGTGCCGCCGTTCATCAGCGTTTCAAACTTGCCGGAGACTTTGAAGCGGCCGACAAATTCCCTGATCACGCCGTTGCTGCTGGTATTTTTCCAGTAGTTCTTTGGCTTTGCGTCGCTCCTGTAAAGCAGCTCTGACACATAGCTGACCACATCCCACGGGCAATATACCGGGGTGTTCCCGAACACATATCCGTCATACCATGACCGGAAAGTCCCTGCCTTGTGGCTAAGCCCCGCGGCTTCAAGAAGCCCGTCCACTTCTTCCTGAGTAAATCCGAAATACCGGCTGAAACGGTCGTCCAGGACAGAATATGACGCAAAATTGTTTGTTCCCGTGAATATGCTTTCTTTCGCGATCCGCAGGCACCCGGTAACGACGGCGAATTTAAGGTATTCATTGGTCTTCAGGGAAATGCTGAGCATGCCCTTGATCACGTCCAGCATTTGCTCATAATACCGGTTCTTGGACGTGTTCTTTTCACTGGCCTTGGCAAGCGGGACATCATACTCATCAATCAGCAGGATCACAGGCTTCCCGTACACTGCGTACATCATGCGCATGATGGTCTTTAAAGCTGACTTGATAGCCGCCGGTGCGACTTTCTTTTCCTTTATTGACATAAAGGTCGTTATGTCTACAGGATCGACCTTGTCATATTCAATGATATGCGAATACCTGAAACAGAAATCTGACAGCACATCCTGAAGCGCAATAAAGGCACTCTCGAAATCCAGCCCGTCGACATCCTTGAACGATATAAATAGCACCGGATACCGATTCATCCACTCATCGCAGAATGCTTCATGTCTAACAATGTCAAGCCCCTCAAACAGAGACCGGCTGTTCCGCCTTATATCAAAAAAACACTCCATCATGCTCAGGTTGAGCGTCTTGCCGAAGCGTCGCGGGCGAGTTAGGAGCGTGACCTTGTTCCTCGTCTGCTGAGCGAGTTCGTAGAGCAGCTCCGTCTTGTCGACATAGTAAAACCCGGCTTTTCTGATGTCATCGAATTTTTCATCACCAACAGCGATCTGGATTGCCATGATCCGGTGCTCCTTTCTGTCTGCCCCATGCCTCGGACATCTCGATTTTCTTATAGGTTCTGTGCCTGGTGTGGCGTCTCAACCATTTTTTCAATTAAAATTTCAGATTGTCGTCAGATGCAAGGCGGAAGAAGGAGTCTATGCTGGGCGCTGGATGTCCAGTGGACATCCGTTTTACCCAAAGGGCACGACGAGCGCCGACCGTAGCGAGGAGTGACGATTGATGACAATGCGGCAGCTGGCGGCAAGATGGGAGTTTTAATGCTAATTATGGTTGAGACGGTGCTCTAGTTCTACACTCCATGCTATCATTTTTAGATAACCCGCGCAAGTCTTCCTTTACGGCCGGCGGGGCATATGTCCGCGGAAACAGATGATAGAGGATGCCCGGGGTATGCAGAAAGAAGGGATTGGTTTTGAGGTCATTGCCCGCATCCTGAAAATATCCGTTGAGGAAGTAAAGACTATACTCGGTATTAAGACAAATCTGGCATAAATATGACTGCCCCTGTGTTGCTTTTCCGGTGTGTGGAAGGGAGAAATTCCCAAGCGCTCCGCCGGTATCGAGACACAGGGGCATTTTTGTGTTTTAATGATTAACAGTGGTAATCTGTTTTTCAATTCCTGCACTCAGTCAGCCTGACGAGATTTGAGTAAGAGAGACTGCCCCCGTCAGTTCCCGACAGTTGCAGACGGATAAGCAAGGTCATGATGACTGCCCTCCGGAAAAGGTACTACCGTGACAATTAACGAAAAATCCAGTCCGCTTTTTACCATTCTGCTGTTTTTATTTTGTCGTCTTGAAAGATGAATGGATTGATTGTTATAGTGGGCGTGTACCTCAACTTAACAAAATCATTTTCAGGACGCATACCCAAAGCGGGACAGCTGTAAGCAGGTTACCATTCACGGGTTAACCGTTAGCTAAAAAAGGCACTTCAATTTACGAAGTGTTTTTTTAAACCCTTCTGAATAGTGATTAAATTATAAAATAATCACTATTAATCTTGACAAGCGCCTGAAAATAGTGTATAATATAATCACTAAATCAGAGGGAGGTACCGAAGATGGCAAGCATCGTTTATCAGATCGATAAAAAGACCGGCACAAAATACGCCTTTGAAAGTGTGTCGTATTGGGACAAGGAAAAGAAGCAGCC
>JAZRKZ010000512.1:0-4402 GCA_045646565.1 Lachnospiraceae bacterium | reverse complement strand
TGCCATGACAGTGGATCACGTCGATCCGATGCTCACGAAGGACCTTCTTCATACTGCCGATGCAGCGGATCTGAGCCGCGGGGGTGTGATCGCCGAGGGGTGCGTAAAAGATCCTCCCCCGAAGAAGGTCAGCGCACATTCCTCCGTTCTCGGCTGAAGTGAGCAGGAAGACCCTGTGTCCCATGTCCGTAAGTTCCTTTGCGAGCGTGTAGACATGGACGGCCTCGCCTCCGGCTCTGACCTTTGCGGACGCGAGCAGAATATTCATTTGCCGATGCCTGTTCGTTTTCATACCGGTCCCGACCTCAACCCATAAGAGTCCATAGATATTCTGATTATACTAGCAATGCAACAAATAAGAAAGAGGAAATTTCCCGGCTGCCACGAATACGGCGCCACAGCCGCCTGTTTCCGGGACAAGGCGTCCATTTTTCACAGGGATATTCGTACAGGGGCCGAATATACAAAAACATCCCGCTCTATGCGCGGCATAAAGCGGGATGTTCTCGTTTAACTTATTGATTATGCGGCGTCAGCCCACGCCCACGGATCCTCGATCGTGATCTTCGGCTCAGCCGCCGGCCTCACGGTCGGAGCCGGCACGGTCGGTTCCGGTGCGCTCTCTGTGGCAGACGAATCCGTCTCCGCGACTGATTCCACAGGTGAAGCGATCTGAGATTCCGCCGTTCCTTCCGACTGGTCGGATCCGGCAGGTTTCGCAACCACTCCGGCAGCAGTGATCTTGTCAATATAAGCCTGACCGCCTTCGCCATACAGGATCTCCTGAATGAGCGTAAGCGTTGTCGCAAAATCCGGTATCAGGATCTCGTGATCGATCGTGAAGAGACCGTCGAACGGAATCCTTGCGCTCCGCATCTCATAGCTCCTGAGTTTCAGGATCTGCGGAAGGAAACCGAATATCCTGGACTCCGGAATGTTGTGCGTCACGAACGGAAGTATCTTGCGGATGATCGACGCTCTCTCCTTCGTGCCCGCCGAGCTGATCTTGCCCATGAGCTGGGCCAGGATCACTCTCTGGCGCTCGGTCCTTCCGAAATCAGAATTTCCGACGCTGCGGATCCTCGCGTAACCGACGGCCTGATAACCGTTCATGTGGATATCGCCGCTTGCGAGCAGGTAATACTGCTGCGGGTCTTCCCCGTTCAGCTTGGCCATCTCGGAGATATAACCGTTGGCCGCCTGCATTTCCGCATCGGAGATGCGGATGTCAACGCCGCCTAAGATATCAATGATCTTGACCATTCCGTCAAAGTCCACCCACGCGTAGTTGTCGATCGCGACCTTATAGTTGTTCTCGATCGTTGTGACGAGAAGCGGGCATCCGCCGTACGCACAGGCCGCGTTCAGTTTCCGCACGCCGTGCCCCGGGATCTCCGCGTACAGATCGCGCATGAAGGACATCATCGTGATCGTCTTCGTATTCTGGTTGAAGGAGAGCAGGATGTTGCAGTCGGCGTTGCCGTACCAGCTCGAATCTCTGCGGTCGACGCCCACAAGAAGAAGGTTGTAAACGCCATCTTCTCCGGCCAGTGTGATTCCGGCGGTCTCCTGCTGTGCGGCGACCGTTTCCGAAAGCTCCGTTTCCTCCTCCGGCGTGAGACCGGTCTCCTCGATCGTCTCCGTCAGAGCCAGATTATCGGTGTTCTCTGCGATCTGCGTATCCGCGATGAAATTGGCGCGGTTGTAATAGGTGTGCATCACGACGAATACCGCGATAAACAGGACCGCAAGGATCGCCGCAATGCATCCCAGGATCACAAGACCCGTGTGCTTTCGTGGATTTTTCGGCGGCGTCAGGATAATACCGTCATCATCGTCATCGTCGTCATCATCGATATCGTCCTCATCTTTATCGACAAGGCGGGAACGTTCTTTTACGAACGCCGCTGAGTTGTCCTCCGTATGGCTGACCGCGGAGGAAGCTGTGTCAGATACATCGCGGAAGCTCGGCGTATAGACGTTCTCCGTCACGCTTTCCGGATGTCTCACTTCCTCGGCGTGGGTCACTTCTTTCACTTCCGCATCCGCGACCGGTTCCGGATAAGTCTCCGCGCGGAGCCGCTCCGCCTCGGCCCTTGCCTGCTCGGCGCTCTTCTTCTGCGTCCGTTTGATATCCTCTTCAAGCTGCCCCGACACATCCGGCGTCACATCTTCCGCTTCCGGAGTCCCCGTTCCTCTGGCGACCGCCGCCGCCTCGGCGACATTGCGGGCCACGAACTCAAGGTCCTCTCTCCGCTTATTCGAGACGACTCTGTCCTCGCCCTCCTCGTCAAGCGTCTTCTTGACATCCTTGACCAAGGTGGCCTCGCAGGCTTCCTGCACGGCGTCGATACGCTTCATTCGATCCTCGTTATTGTGCTGCAGGATCCGAAGAAGCATCAGCTGATACGTCTCGTCATACCAGGCTTCCAGCTCTTCCTTCGACATAGCCGCGACATGTTCTACTCTGTCGTCCCCTTCCAGGTTGTTGTTGCGGATATTGAAATTGTAGAGCATGAACTCTATGTTGCTGAAGAGTTTTACATTTCCCGGGCTCCGGTTGTCGGTGTAGCTCTCGATTGTATCACCCATCGCGTTCAGGATGCTTTTCTTGCGCTCGAGATTTCCGGAGACCGAATAACTGTTGTACTCGATGATCGCGTCGATCGCCGTATCGTTCGATGTCTCGGCGACTGCGTCCATCGCGACATCCTTTGTCACAAGATAGATGACTTCCTTGTCGGAAATGTATTTTACATCGTATTTTAATCTCGCCAGAAGCTCTCTGATCCTTGACAGAAGGACCGTGTAATTCCTGAGATCAAAATCATACCCGCGGGTCTCATCCGCGTTAAAGTTTCTCCGGCACAGTTCCGCAATATTCAGCGTGTACTGCAGATAGGTAAGGATCTCATTTTTCGTCGGATCCGGCTTCGCCAGAATACCGTCAATATTGAGCCCCTGCCGCATCGCGTCTGTGTCCGAGCAGCCTTCCTTGCCTTTCCAGGAATAAAAGTACTTTTTATCGACGAAAGTTTCTATCGAATATTCCTTAAATCCGTAGGACAGGATATGGCTCTGGAAGATCATTTCGATCTGGATCATCGCGTCATGATAGTCGAAATACTCTTCCTTTTTTCTGCCGGCCCTCTTACTGCCGCCAGCCCTGTCGGGCTGTTTCGAGCCGGATGACGAGCCCGGTCTTGTCAGATCCGGACCTCTTTTGTCATTCATCTGGGGATCATTAGCCATTAAAACGCCCTCAATTCTATCACTGTCTTATATGCCTTCTGACTGACAAACAAAACTTCCCATGTCCACACCCGGGATTAGCGGAAGTTTCCGTTAGCAATATACAATCTTAGTCATGATAGCACATAATTTTCCCTTTGCAAAGTGCAAGAGTATGAAAGGAACAGAATATTTGCGTTCAATGAGGCAAATGCTGCCGCTGCGGGCAGTTATGCACAGGCAGCGTCGCAGGCCTCCTTCATCTCACTGACGTAACGATAGATTTCTTCCTCCGCGTCCCCGCCCTTATGAATGATGCGGATGATCGCGGATCCGACGATCGCTCCGTCAGAGATCGCCGCCATGTTCCGGGCCTGTTCGGGCGTGCTGATGCCGAAACCAACGGCGCAGGGAATATGCGGATTGGCTTCGCGAATGATCCCGACCATACGGCCGATCTCATCATACTGAAAACTGCTGCGGACGCCGGTCACCCCCATGGAAGACACCACATAGATGAAGCCCTCCGCGTCCCGGGCGATCTGCCTGATCCGGTCCTCCGATGTCGGAGAGACCATGGAGATGAGGGCTACGCCCGCTTCCTTCGCATAGGGAAGCGCTTCCTCGTGCTCCTCGTAGGGAAGGTCGGGGACGATCAGCGCGTCGATCCCGACTTCCCGGCACTGGGCGAAGAACGGTTCATACGGCTTTGTTCCGCTGCCGTCAGCCCCCCTGTACTTAAAGACGGGATTCAGATAGGTCATGAAGGCAAGCGGAAGATCCGGCCTTTCCGCTCTCACTCTCGCGGCGATCTCGAACGCCCCCTTCACGGTCATTCCGCTGCTCAGCGCACGGCAGTCTGCCTCCTGAATGACCGGACCTTCCGCCGTGGGGTCTGAGAACGGGATCCCGATCTCAATGAGGTCCGCGCCGGCTCTGGCAGCCGCCAGTATATATTTCACAGTACTGTCCGCATCCGGATCACCCGCTGTGATAAACGGAATAAAGGCTTTTTTGTTCCTGAAAGCATTCTCTAATCTGGTCATACGGGCCTCCTTTCACTCATGAAGATCGCGGCCGCGGTAGCGGGCGATCGCAGCGACATCCTTATCTCCTCTGCCGGACAGGCAGATGATGACATTGTCTTCCTTATCCATCTCCGGAACTATTT
>JAZRKZ010000511.1:0-2083 GCA_045646565.1 Lachnospiraceae bacterium | reverse complement strand
CACGTCATAATGCACGTAGCTGCCTTTTCTGCCCGAAGGGAGCCTGGCGTCGTTCCTCCGTTTCCAGCTCGCCGGATCACCGGCAATGGAGTCATACATATCTTCGTAAGAACCTGTATAGCTAAAAGGAATCAGAAATCTGAGCCTGTAGCAATCCATAACGGTATCATCCGGAAAATATCGCAGGATCTTTTCATAATACTTGTCGATATCTCCGTTTTCCTTGAACTTACTTGCCCGGACACGCTCATTTCCCTTAGAAAAGAAAGTACCTTTGATAAACTGAATAGCGGCTTCTTCCTTCTCCTGTTCCTCCTTTTCCAGGCCTTCCATCTTCTTCCTGCACCGCTCCTCCAGCTCTTCGAAGTTTTTCATCTTCACGGCTTCTACCGTGAACATCGGATATTCTTTCCTTTCTTTCTTGCTCTCCGGGATCAGATCAAAGGTCTTCTTCAGCTCTTCAAGCTCTTTCGCACAGTTCACGCTGAGCAGCGAGTCCTCGCTGAGATAAAACAGCACTTTTTTGCAGTTTTCGCTTGCTACCGCGGGATAGACGTCATCCCTCCATGAATCTTTAGTCAGGTCGAGATTGGCAGTGTCAACCCAGACGTTATATCCTCTCCTCTGAAATTCCGCAACATCTTCATGGACTGTCTTCTTGTCCGTGGAACTGTAACTGATGAAGACATACGGGGAGCTTGTATCACATTTTTTGATTATGAAATTGGGACCTGAATTCTTACTGCTCATATGGTTTCCCTCCGTTCCACACCCGGCCGATCTTCTCGCCAATCGTGTAATATCCCATGTCCGATGATGGTATTGTTTTCGCGCCTGACGCCTATGAAATGCAACTGGTCAGCGCTGCGGGCAAGTAAAGATGAGCTCCAAAGATCTCTTCCCATAAGCATTGCGATCTCAGTGTTCATAGTGGCCGCGCTGATCGCGTTCAGACTCTATATGAATGCAAAGAATCCGGTCTACCGCGAGATCCCGTATTTCGGACTTTATCTCGATGTGCATACCAGGTGGCTGTATCCCTTCAGCATCGTCTTTCAGGAGCTCTTCATTAAGGCGTATGTACAGGATAATATAGGGATCACCCTGTGCGGTTACGGGCAGACGGACTTCCGCGACGCGCTCCGCAGTCATACGAATGTGAATACAAGGCAGGCTCTTATCACGGCGTGGATCACAGCGGTATTTTTCTTCATCCTGCATATACAGTTTCCCCTCTACTATAATGACAGGGGCGCTGCTCCTTTGCCTTGTGACGGGCGTAATGTATGAGAAAAACAGGAATATCTGGGGCGCTGTCCTGATACATTTTGCCATAGGCTTCATGCCGAGATGCCTTGGCGTCCTGCAGATCATAGAGGGTTGACCGTCGAATTGATTGGAATGGGAAAAGAGATGACACTTGAACTGCTGGAGGGAGGCAGGAATGCCTTTCCCGAGATCATAAGGCATATCCACGCTGGCATTCATCTATAACAGAGACCTCATGGGAAAGAGGCTGAGGGCTTCCCGCAGCAGCCTTTACATGCGGATGAAAGATCATCCGGGCATCGTGATGATGGACGGGACCAGGACTTACGACCACTCCAAGTTTTATATTTTTGACCGCAAGGTCATGATACTCGGCAGTATCAATATAGAGGACAAGGAGTATTACAGAGACATAAAGGGAAGACTGTACCATGATTACATGGTAAAGATCAGCGATCCGGAAATGGTCGCACAGTTCCTTGAAAAAAGAGAAGATCCGCAGAAGAAAAGCGATCTGTTCAGGGTCAATATGAAGGCGCCGGTCAGATGCTTTGAGCTCAAGTCGAGCTATATGGAGATAATAGACGCCGCGGAACGTGAGCTCTGCATAATGATGGCCTACTTTTCACCTGATAAAGACATGACCTTGGTACCTGGTACCTTTACGGAAATATTACGGTACCAGGTACCTTTACGCATGCTCTACTCCCTTCCCGGCGCACATGCGTCGATCACATTCTGGTAATACTCTCTCATCTCGTTGTTCCGGCAGACCATGATCACGGCCATGCCGTAGTCCGGATTTGCCGTCAGC
>JAZRKZ010000510.1:0-2180 GCA_045646565.1 Lachnospiraceae bacterium | reverse complement strand
ACGACACCGGACTTCGTGAAATCCTGCGTGTAGTCAAGCAGCTTCATCGCGCGCCATCCCTCGTAGCTGCGGTATTCAAACCGGCATTTGAGGCCGGAAAAACGTATACCGTCCTGCAGCTGGAACAGGATGCTGGCGGGGCCGTTGTCGATCCTTGCGGTCAGGCCGAGGTACAGTGCGTCGTCCTCATAGTCCGACTTGCGGAACAACAGATACCCTTTTTCATTCTTGATCTTTCCGGTCAGATCATACCGCTTGGTCCCGTAGATCGCCTCCATCCGCTGCGCATCCACAAACGTGTCTTCGAAGGAATAGGAAAGCAGGACGTTTTTGATCTTCGGGCAATGATGGATCGCCGGACGCAGATAACAGTTGTCCGTCTTGATGAGCTGCAGCCTGATGCAGCGTCCTTCGTAGGAGCCGCTCTCCGTGGACTCCCAGTCATCCGGGCAGGTAAACGTGATATGGATCTTGCCTGCTTTATCGGTCCCAAAGAGCGCCGTCTGATCGGCATCCAGCGGCAGCCGCTTCCAGCCCGTGCCGTTGAAATATTCGATCAAGACTTCTTCCGCATAACAATGCGCCACGAACTCCTGTCTCGCGGCCAGCGGTCTTCTCTTGATGATCTTTAAGTTTTCCTCTGCCTCTTCCGGCGTGAGCTCGATCCGGTGTTCCTCAAACGAAAGTGAGAAGTCCATGGAAATGACTGCGCCCGCCTTGCTGAAATACCGGTCATGGCAGATGTAGCACTCCTGATAGAGCGAAAGGATGTCGGTAAACGGCAGGAATTCCTCCGACTCCAGATCGTTGGTGCCGTTCGTCACGTTATCCGGCGGCAGGGGTTTGCCCTTGGAAGAAAAGGCGACGCGTTTCACCTTTCTGTTTTCCAGTGCCGCAATGTCGGAGATCAGGACCAGCACCTGATACTGCTTATCCTGGATCGTGACGTCCTTGCCTTCCTTCTCCTTATGCAGAAGGAACGTCTCTCCGTCATCCATCAGCTCGGTCTTTTCCATCGGAACCAGGCCGTCCTTGGTCAGATATTCAAAATGATACTTCCCTGCGTTGATGTCCGCGACGAGATCTTCATTGCCGGTGAATCTCACAAAGATCACATCGTCCACCACGTCAAAGACGGTCTCATGGTAAAACAGTGCGACGCATTGCTGGATTCCCTCTTTCTCGCCGAACAGCGTGAAATGCGGGAACTGCGGGATGCTCTCCTCGTCCTCTTCGTCCTCATCGGAAACGAACGGCAGCGGCGCCGTCAGAGGCGATACATCCTCCTCCTGCGCTTCTTCCGGTCCCTCCTCCGTGTCGTCCAAAAGCAGCTCCGGCGGAATGATCTCCGGACGTTCAAAATCGCCGTACAACGGGATGATCGTCCCGTCCTCGGCATCTGCCATAAACGACGCGACCAGTCTGGAACTCGTCACATACAGACTGTGGTCGGTCTCAAAGATCATCGGCGTGTCGTCGCCGGTCATCAGCTTCGTCCCCTTCGGCACAGATGCACCCGGCGCCGTATCGCTCATGAGATTCATGACAACGATCGTGCTCGCGGGTTTTGCCGGCAGGAGCGAGATGTCCAGCATGTTGACAAATTCCGTATGATACCGATCCAGAATGTCATTGATCCTGTCGACATTTTCTGCTGCCTGACTCGCAAAGATCTTGGTGATGGTCGTGCCGATATCCGGTCTGTCATTGTCCATATGCCAGCCGGTATCATAGAGTCTGGAAAGCTCTACAACCTTCTGCTCAATATCTGTTTTGGTCCGGCTGTCAAGATTCAATTTCTTCGATTGTTTCCGGCTCATAGCCCTCTGGCTCCTCTTCTTCCTCTTCCTGTTCAGCGTTCAGATAAAACGGAAATACCATGTTGTCTCTTGTATTCGTGCTAACGATCGTGTAGCCGATCTGGAAGATGACAACACCGGTGCGGCTGGTCGTGTCGGCCGTGACCTGCACGTCCGTGACCCTGGGCTCCTGATTCTCGATCTGATCCGTGATCGTACGGATGATCATGTTGATCATGGGCCCGTTCACATCCAAAAATGTATAAGACATGATCTCGCTGCCGAAATCCGGGCGCAGCGGCCGTTCCGTTTTCTGTGTCATCAGGATCAAATACAGTGATTCTTTCACGCTCTGTTCCTCTGACACCGTCACGAACCTGC
>JAZRKZ010000509.1:0-4992 GCA_045646565.1 Lachnospiraceae bacterium | reverse complement strand
ATTTCCCGACCTTCCTTCTGCAGGAGAAAATGCGCTCCGGTGATCTCGAGCTGTCCTTCGCTTCCGGAAGGCAGAGTCATAAGATAGACACGGTAGACCGGCTTATTCGAATTGATTCTTGCGATGACACTGTCCTTTTTTGAGAGTAATGTGTCCCCGACGATTAAATTCTCAGACCATTTTAACATAATTTAATCATCCTAACTACTATATTTAATCATCCAGACTGCTATAATATGCATTAAAAATCTCACGCGCGATCGGAACGGCCGTTGTACTGCCTGCTCCGCCGTCCTCAGCGATGACCGCGACGACGATATCGGGATCATTCACGTTGGAATAGCCTACGAACCAGGAGTGTGTCCCGATCTGGCCGTCCGCCATCGTGTACTCTGCCGAACCCGTCTTGCCCGCTGCGCTGTACCAGTCCGTGTAGAGAGCGCTTCCCGTACCCTCCGTGACGACCCGTTCCATCAGCGCCCTCATCTGGGCGGCTTCTGTCTCGGTCATGAGCTGCTTATAACGGGAGACGTCGTTCTTCATGACGATATTGCCGTCGATGCTCTGGACCTGCCTGACGAAGCGGGGCTGCATCAGAACGCCGTCATTTGCGATCGCAGACACGATCAGCGCCATATGGTACGGCGTCACGAGCGTGTTGCCCTGCCCGAAGGCCGTCTGCATCATGTCGGCGTTCCCGTCGGAAGCCTTCAGCGTATAACTGCTCTTTTTTCCGCCGAGCTGGCACGGCAGGACCTGATTGAAGAGAAGCCCGTCCGCCGTGGATCTGAGAGCGCCGGCTCCGATGTCGAGACCAATCTGTGAGAACGCGCAGTTGCAGCTTCTTGCAAATGCAAGGCTGAAGTCCTCCTCGCCATGAGCCGTTCCGTCAAAGCAGTGGACAGTGTGGCCGCTGTTTTCCAGCACGCCCTCGCAGTTGAAGTTGAAATTGTCAAATGTCGCGTTCTTCTGGAAATAGGCGAGAGCCGTTACGATCTTGAAAGTCGAACCGGGCGGGTACAGACCGGACACGGCGCGGTTCACGAGCTGGGAGTTGGTATTTGAGCTGATGATGTTGTCCCAGTCCGCCGTGATCGTATTCGGATTAAAGTCAGGCTTGCTGACCATGGCAAGCACATCCCCGGTCTTTGGATCCATGACGACGACGGCTCCGCGGTATTCCCCGAGCGCGCTGTAGGCTGTGTCCTGAAGCGTGACGGACAGGGACGTCACGACCGTGTCGCCGGGATTTTTCCGGCCGGTGAATTCATTTGTGACCCTGTCAATAATGTTATAGTGCGAAGCCAGCAGGTCATAATTGCAGACCGATTCGAGCCCGCTCTTGCCGTTCGTATCGTAGCCGACGACGTGGGCGAATTCGTTTCCGTACGGGTAATACCTGCGCTCCTTGCCGGATTCGTCCGTCTGTGTCTCAGCCAGCACGGTCCCGTCCGCGGCGGTGATGCTGCCGCGCGTTACATACCGGCTCTGCGAGTCCTGCCGCTTGTTATACGGACTGTTCTGGATCGATTCTCTCTCATAGATATTGAAATAGACGAGATAACCGATCAGCATGAGAAAGACAAGGACGAAAGCGTAGGAAATGAACGTGTACGGCGCGTTGATTTTTCTTCGCATCTTTCTTTCGGCCTTTTCCATCGCGCGGAGTCTTTTTTTGTCCTCTTTTGTCAGTTCCTTTCGCGGCGTTGTATAATTCGAAAGACCTTCATCGGTATAGACGGACCGGTTAATTCTGTCAATATCTCTGCGTCCGTCAGATCCGCTCGGCGAGACGGATCCGTTCCGCATGATCTTCCTTACGTCCCGGCCGATATTTTCCTCGGTCTGGGACTCGGAATTAGTATCCCAATCTCTGCCTCTCACGTTCGCGTTCCTCTCCTTCATCTTCGCGGAGGATGTACAGTCCCTGAATGATCGCCAGTAAAAGGATCGTGCTCATGACTGAACTTCCGCCGTAACTGATCAGTGGCAGCGTGATACCTGTCATCGGTATGAATTTTGTGACGCCGCCGATCGTCAGGAAGACCTGAAAACCATACTCTGCCCCGAGCCCCAGAGCGATGAGTTTATAGAAACGGTTCTCGATCTTGAGTGATATGTTGCAGATCAGGAGGAATGTATTCATGCAAATGAGTATCAGCGATATCGCGAACACTCCCCCGAATTCCTCACAGATCGCGGAAAATACAAAGTCCTTGGATGCGATCGGTATCGTCTCCGGACGGCCGAGGAACAGTCCTGTTCCGAACCATCCGCCCGCGCCGATCGCGAAAAGGCTCTGCGAGATCTGGTAGCCGGTCGTATCGTAGTTAAGGAACGGATTACGCCAGGCTTCCACTCGCTGTCTGACATGATTGAATATAAAGTAGGCCCCGACCGCCGCCAGCGAACCTCCCAGGAGGCCGGCAAGCGGATAGACGGCTCTTCCGGTCGCCACATAGATAATGACGATATACGCGATGAAAAAGACCATAGCCGTGCCGAGGTCCGTGGACAGGACCAGCATGACGACATGGAGGGCTGCGACACACGTCGTTATGACCACATTCCTGAACGAGGGATCGTCCTCCTCCGTGAGCTTGGCGGCCATGAAAAAGACCAGCGTGATCTTGACGATCTCAGAGAACTGGATCGAAATGCCCGCTATGGAGATGGAAAGTTTCGCGCCGCGGCTTGTGACTGCGAGGAGCAGGACGACGCCGAGACTTACGACGCCGAGGACGGCGTAGAACCAGGTCAGTTTGTTCAGGAAATGGAGCTTCCGGATAATAACGGGCACCAGAAAAGCGAGGACCGTCGCTCCGGACGCGATCACATACTGCCTGAGGGCCTGGGACAGGTTCAGTCGTCCGATGACGACAAAACCGATGACAAGAAGCATCAGCATGTTGTTGACGAGCAGCATGGATGCTTTCGGATACATCATTCTGTATCCGCTGAGCGTGACGAAGAGATAGGCGAATATACCGCCCAGCATCAGCAGATAGAATAGATTTCCGGTGTGCAGGAAACACAGGAAATAGCCCAGGGTGACATATATGAATATGATCGCGATCTGCTTACGAACGACCCTCGATCTTGCGTTCGGTCCTCTCTTCTTCCAGTAGGAAAACTCCAGCAGTACAAAAAGCAGGATCAGGAGGACAAACAGATATTTCGCAAGTTGTGTGATGACATTTGCTGAATTTGCAACAATTGAAGGCAGCACTATCATGTTTACTCTACTCCGCGGTTAAAATGTCCTTTCGTTGAAGATAAGGCAAGCGTCCCGGCTGCGCCGTGCGCGAAAGCGTTTTCGAAAGCGGCCAGAATACTCTCCGCCTCCCGGCCGGATTCCGTTGTGAACGAGACGCGCCAGCGGGCGTATCCCGCCCTCATAAGAAAGTCGTGTTCACCGATCAGCGAAAGCACTTCGCTGTTATAGACAGTATTATAACAGAAAACGCAGTCACATTTTACCGGAAAATCACGTTTTGTGCGGTCTTGCATGGAAAGTGTCTCCGATTTTCCCGTGCACCCCGAAAGATTTTTCCGGAGGCACTGGGCAGTGACCATGAGGGGGATCCGTCCGTAGACAACGATTTCAGAATTTGAGCCGCCGCGCTGTATGAGTTCCTTTTTGTTGAGCTCATAGGGAGCGGTGACTGTGGAAAAGCCGTTCTCTTTGGCCCAGCGCAGGGCTTCCTCGTTCCAGGTGTAGACGCCGGCGTCGGGCAGCGTCATTTCGGCAAGTCCCAGCCCCGCAAGGTGGGCAGCCGACTCGAACGACCGGGCAATAAATCCGGCTGCGCCGGCGTGAAGGAGGTCTTCCACATGCTGATAGAACTTCGGCATGTAGGAAGAACGCTCAATGTACGGCAGCATAATGTAGGGCGCGGCGCCCTTCTCCCTGCAAATGTTAATAAGGAGGCGAGCTCTTTCCACATACCCCGAAAGGGCGCTGTCGCGGCGGGCGTTTTTTGGCGTTATGCGATAACCTGCCCTGTAAGCCGCGTCCGGGTACTGACGTGCCAGATCGGAAAGATCCGCGCTGCCCTCCAGCAGGGATTCGCTGATATAGATCCGGCGCGCAAAGCTGCAGGAGACTGCCGCCGAAAACTGATCTGCCGTCTCGACCGAAACGGCCATGCCCTCCTCGAACGCTCCGCCTGTACCGGCTTCTTCTGCGGACAGCCCGGTATGGTCCGCGTCTGTGTCAAAGTCAGCGTTCTGCGGTCCGCAGGAAGGCGCAGGCCGCATGAAGCCGGCAAGGATCTCGCTGCGAATGCGCAAAAGCGCTTTTCTGCGCAGCTGATTGAGGGCTCCCATGGGGACAAAGGAATCGTCGTCGGTCATGACAAAGAGGTCGGTGAAGACAAAATCACTGCCGCCGGTCTTTGCAATCTGCTCCGCGATACGCTCCCTGGTCAGGGGGCGTTTTTCTGCCGGTGCGGCTAAGGCTCCCTGGACTGTGACGGAACAGGCGGGAATCCGCTCCTCATGAGCGGTATCAAGATGCATGACGCAGGGCTGGCCGGCGATGACGCTGACCGTTGCGGAAAGCTTCACAGGCTTCTCATTTGCCACGTAGGTCTCATGCATCCGGTCATAGAGGGCGCTTCTTGCCTGCTCCTCCTTCGGGCTCAGTGTATGGCGGCGAAACGCCATCATCTCGGGGCCGTTATGGTTCTTTAGATAGCCGTCTGTGAAGCCGTCACGGTTAAAAAGTGTGAGGAGATGTTTCCTGTCCGTCCGGCTCACGCTGTAATTCTTTCTGCCGTTCGAAAGATATAGGTCAAGGTATTTCCTGTAAATACTGACCACGCCTGCCGCGTATTCGGGCTGTTTCATTCTTCCCTCGATCTTCAGCGAGACGACTCCGTGCTCGATCATGTCCGGCAGGAGGTCCAGCGTACAGAGATCTTTCGGACTGAGGAGCTCCGCGCGCGTCCCTTCCGCCTCGTAGACGAGCCGGCAGGGCTGGGCGCAGCG
>JAZRKZ010000508.1:0-7396 GCA_045646565.1 Lachnospiraceae bacterium | reverse complement strand
CCGCTCTGTCGTCACAACTGCCAAAGAGTATTATTCAAAGGGATATACGACGCCCCACTGTTTCCTCAGATCATCCATTTCCGTCAGGATATGAATGGTCTCTTCATGCGGTATGGAAGGACACTCCAGACCGCCCTCTAAAAGGACTTCAGCCGCCTCCAGCACTTCGTACTCATAACCTGTCTGCTGCGGGGGACATGCTATCGTTTTGACCGGCTGATGCTTCATATCGTAAGCAGTCATACTCTGAGGATTGGTGATCTTTTCAATAACAATATATCCTTTTGTACAGTATATCACCACCTTCTGGTCGGACAGAGCCTCTGTACCCGAATTCAGCACCGCCATCCGGCCGTCATTCCAGGTAAGCGTAATGGAGTTCTGCTTATCTACGCCATACTTGTTCTTGAGACAAAGTCCCTGAATCGTGTCCGGCCTCCCAAAAATCATCTCCGCAAAGGTCAGCGTATAGATCCCAACATCAAGCAACGCTCCTCCGGCAAGAGCAGGATTTATAATGCGTTCGTTGTGGGAGATGGCGTGAGAGATATTTGCCGTCATCGTAACGGGATCTCCCACGATCCCTGATGCTATAAAGTCTCTGATCATCTGACGCATAGGCTGATAACGGGTCCAGATGGCTTCCGTGACCAGCACCCCTTTTTCAGCGGCCAGAGCGAAGAGCTCTCTAGCCATCGCTGCGTTCGGTGTAAGCGGCTTTTCCACAAGAGCGGCCTTTCCATGCATGACGCATAGTTTTGCGTGCTCAAAATGATGAGAGTGGGGCGTTGCCACATAAACCAGGTCAAGTTCGGGGTCCTCAAGCATAGCCTCATAGGAACCAAAGGCCTTCTTCACATGGTATTGTTCGGCAAAGGCCTCCGCTTTCTCCAGATTTCTCGAAGCGATCGCATAGAGTTCAACTGTTCCGAGTCCGGCGTCGTTCATCTTGTTTACAGTTACCGCCATTCGTCCCGCAATATTTCCTGCGCCAATAATTCCAATTTTCATATTTTCATCTCCGGTCATGCAAATGTTATACGTCCAACTATCATTTAATATAGCATTCCCGGCATATTGGTTCAATAATTTTAATCTTCACATTACTTTGAGTCTCTTGAGACGGTGAAAAATCCGGGCGGCAGCGAGCTGATCCGCAGAAGCTTGCCGGAGCGCTCCTATTCGGAATGAGCAGCGCAGATGTGTATCTGATAAAAGAGCAGAAATTGGGGTAGCGCAAATCACAAAAACTGCATTACAATATTAGGGAAAAATCTTCCCTGCAGCCGCAGGGAATCTCAAGGAGGAGAGGAAACATGTCAAAGAAAACAGGAATAATCGCTATGGTAATATCGGTCGTCAGTCTGCTTTGTTCTCTGACAAGTATTATGAATATGATACAGATGAAAAACATGCAGGCGGTGCCGGCGGCGGAAGCCGTACAGGAGATCGCAGAGGAGACCGCCGGCGACGAATCGGCAGCGGCGGCTGTCCAGGATCTGGTCGCCAAGGAGCACGAGGGGGATATCGCAACACAGTATGTCCTGTATGTCGGCACAAATGACAAGGACACATACAAGCCGGAGCATACCAATGAGGAAGCCATGAATATCGTCGATCAGATATGCCTTAAGTATTTTTCCGGCTACACGCTCCAGGAGGCAACCGGCTCATGGACGGACGAGACCGGCACGCCAACGCACGAATACACGTTAGTCTGCTATTTCGACGCCGCGGATGAGAAGACAGTTTATGAGGCTGCGGATGAGATCATTAAAGAACTGAATCAGAACACCGTACTGATCGAGAAGACAGAGATCGAGATGGAATACTACGGCGGGGCAGAATAAGCTGCCTGTCCAAATCGTAAGGCGTCAGCCGTTACCCGGTCATCGTAACTGCAGAGCATGCACACAATGTTTAGCAAAGCGACAGGAGAAAAGGTAAAAGAATGGGACATTTTTATTTTGTAAGGCACGGGCAGACCGTATGGAACGTCGAGAAAAAGATATGCGGCGCGACGGATATCGCGCTCACGGAGTATGGACACGCACAGGCTATTGAGACCGCCCGGAAGATACTGGAAGAAGGTATCACCGCGGACGAGATTCTATACTCGCCGTTGGTGAGGGCCGCAGACACAGCAAAGCATATTTCGGAACTGACCGGCATTCCGTGCCGCGTGGAGCCCAGGCTGATTGAGCAGAATTTCGGCAAATGGGAATCCACCCCGAACGACAACCCCGATTTCAAAAAGGCCAAGGAGTTTTTCGCCTGCAGCCATGAGGGAGGAGAATCGACACTTCGCCTGGCCCAGCGCATTTACAACCTGCTTGATGACATCAAAGCCGAATCGGATGAAAAGACGTACATTCTTGTGGCCCACAACGGTATCGCGAGGGTCATACAGTCCTACTTTACGGATATGACAAATGAGGAGTATGCTGCATTTGCTGTAAAGAACTGTCACGTCATGAGATACGATTTCTGATTTTGAATTCAAGGAGGGGCAGTCGCGCAAGACGGGGCCGCTGCTATATATCGCAGATATTTGCAAATGACACCTGCCATATATAGCCGCAGCACCCCAATGCGACTGCCCCTTCTTTGCGTCTCTTTATAATGCCCCTAAAGCGAACTGACTGTTATACAGATCGGCGTAGAACCCATTTTTCCGCATCAGTTCTTCATGTGTGCCCTGCTCTATGACAGAGCCGTTGTTCATGACCAGTATGCGGTCCGCATTTCGGATAGTGCTAAGACGGTGCGCGATCACAAAGCTGGTCCGGCCTTCCATCAGAGCGTCCATCGCCTTCTGGATCTCGAGCTCGGTCTTTGTATCGACGCTTGAAGTCGCCTCGTCAAGGATCAGGATCATAGGATCCGCGAGAATAGCGCGGGCAATGGTAATGATCTGACGCTGGCCCTGAGACAGACTGTTCATCTCTTCGCTCAATACCGTGTCATATCCGTGCGGCAGCGTGCGGATAAAGTGATCCGCACAGGCGGCTTTTGCCGCCTCATAGACAGCCTCGTCGGACGCGCCTTCGTGACCGTAAGCGATATTCTCCTTTATGGTTCCGCCGAACAGCCAGCTCTCCTGCAGAACCATCGCCGTCAGAGACCGAAGTTCCCCTCTGCCCATATCGACAATGTCAACCCCGTCCAGGGTAATGCGTCCCCCCTTGAGATCATAGAAACGCATCAGCAGATTCACAAGCGTTGTCTTTCCTGCCCCGGTAGGTCCGACAATGGCGACCTTATTTCCGGCTTTAATATCGATGGAGACATCCTCCATCAGGATTTTGTCATCACTGTAACCAAAGCGTATATGCTCAAAAGGAGCGTCCCGCTTTGCGGATCATAGAGCCGGGGGATCAGGTTCACCAGCGTCGTCTTTCCGGATCCGGTAGCGCCGATAACAGCCGTCGTTTTTCCGGCTTCCGCTGTAAAATTGATATCGGACAGGACCGCATCCTCTGCATCTTCATAGCGGAAGGAGACATCGCGGAAAACAAGTCTCCGGATTCCTTCCTCCGCCAGACTTCCGCAATTTTGCGCATCCACACGCGTTTCGTCTTTCCGGCATTCCAACACTTCACGAATACGTCCCGCGCAGGTCTGTGCCTGCGGCATGTCCATAAATACCATAATTCCCATGGTCATATACATGAGTATCAGCGCTGCATACTCGATCATCGCCATAATGTCGCCGATCTCCATTCTGCCTGCGCCGACGCTGTTTCCGCCAATTATGATGATCAGTATCGTACAGACATTCATTACTGTCATGATGAGCGGCATCAGGAACGCGAATAGCCGATTGACCCGGACGGCCAGAGCAGAGTAGGTTTCAAATATCCGGTCGGTCCGTGCCTGTTCATACAGTTCCCGGTTGTAGGCGCGTATATCGCGCATCCCTGTCAGGATCTCCCGCAGGTTCCTGTTGATGCCGTCCAGCATCAGCTGAAGCTGATGGAAGAGCCTGATCGCCTTTGCGTTAAAGTACATCATCAAAACACAGGCGATCAGTGTGGAAACAACGATGAGGAGGGCCAGGGACGGATTCTTCCGAAATGCAAGGACAAGTCCTGCGATTGCCATGACCGGGGCAGGAAGAAGCATTTCAATCGCTTCCGTATAGGCTTCCTGGACCCGTTCGACATCATGCGTGCAGCGTGTGATCATGGACGCCGCCCCAAAACTGTTGAATTCGTTGATCGTAAGTTCCTGTGACTTTCTGAAAAGATCATTTCGAAGATCCCGTCCCATGGCAGAAAAAGAAGATATCGACAGGTATGTCTCCAGGACGGAAACAACGGCCGTGAGCAGCGCAACGCCCAGCATGACGCCGCCGGTCCGCCAGACAAAGTCGAGATCACCTTTTACGATTCCGTTATTGACGATCTCCGCTGTCAGTGTCGGGAGATACAAAGTGCCAAGGACCTGAAGAAACAGCATTATCAGCATCAACACGATCTTTGGCCTGTAGGGATTCAGGTATTTGCTCAGCTTAAACATTTCCATTGCCCCTCTTTTTGGGGTTTCTTTTTGTTATCGTGGATCGGGACAGATAATTCTCTCAAGACCTTTACTGCAAATAAAAAACACCCGGTCCTTCCGTAACAACACTTACGAAAAAACCGAGCGCACTCGACACCTTATCTGGCAGGCGGCCTGCTGGCGTTAGCCAACGATCCCCTGTGCTACGGCACACTGCCCTCCGGTGACCACATATTCATCTCAAGGATTTCCGGCATTTGCTTTACACAGCTCTATGCCGACGCGAGGATTATATCAGAAAGAAAATGTAAAATCAAGAGCTCAGAGACAACACTCCTGCGTGCCGCTACACTGTGTATTTCCCGATCACGGTATCTGCCGCTGATCCAAATTTCTACATGTGCCGGCCATGTCAAAAAGTCCAGGGAACATAGGCAGCTGTTACAGCAAATACAACCGCTGGAAGCATATTGGCAACTCGGATCTTCTTGCCCCACACCAGATTTAAGCCCACACAGAAGATCAGCACTGATCCGATCAGTGAAAGATATGCGACAGCCATATCCGAAATGTCCGATCAGCCCGCCTGCAACAATTGCTGCGCTGTTGATAATCGTTCCAAGCCCCACCATAATAGATCACCTGAGCAAATTCCTTTTTCACATCATATTATACTGATCGAATGTGCTGAAATCTACTACGGCGGCGCTTATCGTATCCTGGTTTTGCCGGTGACCGGGAACTTAGCCGTTCCATTTGTCGTCTGCCTCTTCCTTCTCTCTTTTCCGATACACATTTGCAGAATAAGCAAAACTTGCTGCTGCACAAAAACAGATTGCTCCGAGGATATAATGGTCACTTGTGATCTGGAAGGTCGCTCCAACGAACATAAGCAGTGCAGCAAGTGTCATCCATTTGGAAATCTTTTTACTCATCTTTATTTCCTCCATTGCCTGAATCAAACAAACCAAATGCTATTCCCATGCTCTCCTTTGTGCCGTTCACTAAAACTCTCTGCACGCAGAAGAGATGACCTATCGTTCACCATTATTATAGTGAACGATAGGTCACCTTTCAAGTCCTTCTTTTCAGTAATTGCCTATCGATTTAAATCTGAATATTCATATTTATTTTGTATATTTACTGACAAATCATGTATAATGATAGTAAGCAGTCTCTGTTTCTGTTTATATTTTCTGATAAGCACAAAATGCGGAAAGGAGTAAAAATGAAGAATAAGTGGAGAAAACTATTGGCAGCCTTCTGCGCTGCATCGCTTTTCATGACCTTGCCCGGAATGTCTGTGTATTCGGCAGACCTTAATGATGAGGATATCATTGAGAGCGTTGAGAGTGTAACAGACGAGGTAGTAAAGGCCGAGGCTATAATGGAAGAAGATGCCGCTTTCGCGGAAGTGGAAGCGCTTTATCCGGAAGATATAGAAGAGGCTGAAGTCCTGCCGGAAGAGTTCGATTTGCCCGCTGATGATACACCTTTAATCGAAGAATCCGTTGGCACTGACACTTACCTGGTCGGCGACTTTGTCTATGCGACATATGATTCAAATAGGGGGAGCATTGTGCTTAAGACCCAGACCGGCGGAACTTTATGGCCTGACTGGCTAAGGAGGGCTGGTATCTACAGTAGTGACGTAAAATCGATCACAGTACTGACACAGCCTTTTTCTGATACATACAAGAAAGTAAAGCTGCCTGCAAATTCATGCGGAGCGGAAGATGAGGAGTACTTCGTTTTTGGTGGGCTGGAGAACCTTGAAACTCTGGATCTTACAGGATTCGATACGTCAAACGTAACAGATATGAGCTGCATGTTCACTAGATGCAGTAGTCTCACAACTCTGGATCTGAGTGGTTTTAATACGGCAAAAGTGACGGATATGAGCGCCATGTTTTCTAAATGTTCAAGCCTTAGGACACTGAACCTTGGAAGCTTTAATACGTCAAATGTAGTGTCTATGTCCTTGATGTTCTCAGATTGTACCAGCCTCACGTCCGTTGATGTGAGCAGCTTTAATACATCAAAAGTGACGGGGATGCAAGGCATGTTCCAAAATTGCCGGAACCTTAAGAGCCTTGATCTTACCGGGTTTAATACTTCAAAAGTAAATTATTTATCTTATATGTTCGAAAATTGTCAAAGTCTTACGACCCTGAGACTGATCAGCTTTAAAACGCCGAATATTTCATATACTGATGAAATGTTCACAGGCTGCACAAAACTGAAATATCTGGATCTTGGCAGTTTCGACATGTCAAAAGGAGTGGCAGCTCAGAATATGTTCGACGGATGTAACGCTCTTGACATCCTGATTACTCCACAATATAGAAAAAACACTTCCAATTGTTACTTGCCATATACCATGTACGATAGAAACGGTAAGGCTTACAGCCAGCTGCCGGTCAACGTCGACAGCATGGTGCTCGGAAGAACGAAGGCGCTTGCGGCTTCAATCTTCCTTGATGTGAGGGATCCGTCCCATCCGTACTACAATGCCATCTACTGGGCAGCGGAACAGGAGATCACCAAGGGTTACTCGGATGGCACCTTCGGAATCGACCGATCATGCACACGCGGCGAGATGGTCATGTTCCTGTGGAGATATGCAGGAAAACCGAAGGTAATACGCACTTTCAGGAGCCCCTTTAAGGACGTACCGACAACACATACTTTTTACATTGCCATCCTCTGGGCTTCTCAACAGGGGATCACTAAAGGCTATTCTGACGGCACATTCGGCGTGGACCGCAACGTAACTCGTGGAGAAAGTATGATGTTCCTCTGGAGGCTGAAGGGAAAGCAGGAACCGATACCTGCATTGAACTCTCCGTTCTCGGATGTACCGAAGACCCACCCCTTCTATAAAGCGATCCTC
>JAZRKZ010000507.1:0-7394 GCA_045646565.1 Lachnospiraceae bacterium | reverse complement strand
ATGCAACTCTTGCTCTTGCTTTTCGGACCTTTAGTTGCCTTTGAAGCAGTGTCATAGCAGGATAGTCAAGGCAAAGGCAACTCTTGCTCTTGCTTTTCGGATCTTTAGTTGCCTTTGAAAAACAAAAGCAACTCATCGAACTGAAAATGGTATTACAAGTTGCTTTCATCTTTGACAAAAGCAACAGTATTGTCTGATTTGATCTTCTGAGTTGCTTTTGAGAGAGAAAGGCTGCAAAAGCCTGTAAAAAAGGCAATTTTGTTGCTCAGAAAACAGCAAATCAGTTGCCTCTGCCTTGAGGGCAACTACTTGCGCGCATATCTCACTAATAAAGTCACGAATATTGCGCGATGAAGAATAAAAAGACCCAAAAAGAGCATCAGAAAAATGATTGGAGGATTTTACTATGTGTGTAGGATTACCGGCAAAGATCGTTTCCATGAAGAATGGCGTCGCTGTCGTTGACGCGACCGGCGCGCGCCGCGAGATTTCAACGGAGCTCCTTGACAATGTGGAGCCGGGCGATTTTGTCATGGTGCATGCAGGTATCGCGATTGCGAAGATCACGACGGACGACCAGGAAGAGACAAAGAGTCTCATGGACGCGCTTGAGGCATAATGCGAATGCCTGCTTTCATAACTCTTTGTGCTGCCAGCCAATGGCAGCGGAATGGAGATTCGTGTGATCGTGCTGCCAGCCAATGGCAGCGGAATGGAGACTAAATGGATAAAAGAGCGCTTGACATCATCCGCGGCTATACGGGAAGACCGATCCGCGTGATGGAGGTGTGCGGTACGCACACCCATGCAATTTTTAAGTTCGGCATCCGCAACATCCTGCCGGACAATATTAAACTGATTTCCGGCCCCGGATGTCCGGTCTGCGTCACGGAGACCGGCTTCATCGACGAGGCGATTTATCTTGCGATGGAGAAGGGCGTTGTGATCACGACCTTCGGCGATCTTGTCCGCGTGCCGGGAACCGAGATGAACCTGGCAGAGGCAAGGGCCAAAGGAGCCTCTCTGAAAATTGTCTACACGCCGCTCGATGCGGTCCAGTATGCCAGGGAGCATCCGGAGGAGAAGGTGGCTTTCCTGTCGGTCGGATTTGAGACGACTGTCCCGGCGGCCTGCCTCGCGGTGAAAAAAGCCAAAGAGTGGGGAGTTGGCAATTTCTCGCTTCTTACTGCCAATAAGACCATGGATCAGGCCTATCGTGTGCTGAAGGGCAGCGCCGACGCCTTCCTCTATCCGGGCCACGTCAGCGCGATCTCCGGCATGGGAATCCTGCGGGAGATCCGGGAAGAAGGAATCTCCGGCGTCGTCTGCGGATTTACCGCGGATGAGATCCTGACCGCTCTCGCTATTATTGTGAAGAAGATAGAGAAGGGAGAGCCGTTTGCGGAAAACGCCTACCCGAGAGTCGTTGCGGATGACGGAGCGCCGATCGCCCGGAAACTCATCGCGGAGACGATGCGGCCGTGCGAGGCGACCTGGCGAGGAATCGGCGCTATTCCGGGTTCCGGGCTTGAACTGAATGACGACTACGCCGCCTTTGACGCAAGACTTGTGTATGGAATTCCGGAGATGCATGGACATCCGAACAAAGCCTGCCGCTGCGGCGATGTCCTGATGGGCCGGATCAAGCCGCATGAGTGTCCGGTCTTCGGCAAGGTATGTACGCCGGAACATCCGATCGGCGCCTGCATGGTGTCCTCGGAAGGGACCTGCTCGGCTTACTATAAATATGACCTTGGCTGATTGCCGCTTTACAGTACTGCCAACCCCTGTCGACACCGGGCGAAAGCAGCCTTTCCGACACAGAGGCGACAGATCGCGCTTCAAAAGACAATTATGCCGCTCCTGATTGTGGATATATGCTGCTTTACCCGGAGAACAGTGCCCGGACAGAGAAATCACTGAGTTACGCAATAGCCAACCCCACACAAAAAGAAAGGAATGCCAGAGGGAACGCTCTGGCGACATATAAACATGGAAGAATTCATCACACTTGCGCACGGATCCGGCGGCCGCAAGACCTCCGAGCTCATCGGAAATCTGTTCAAGAAGTATTTTGCAAATGACTACCTCACCGCGGACGACGCCGCCGTCCTGCCGGGACTCCCGGGCAGGATCGCGATGACGACGGACGGCTTCATTGTGTCGCCCTATAAGTTCCCGGGCGGCAACATCGGAAAGCTCAGCATCTGCGGAACGGTCAATGACCTGGCCTGCATGGGCGCGAAGCCGACTTATCTCACCTGCTCGTTTGTCATCGAGGAGGGTTTCCCGGTCGCAAAGCTCGAGGAGATCGCGGCGGCCATGGCGAAGACGGCGAAAGAGGCCGGCGTGAGCATCGTGGCGGGCGATACGAAGGTAGCCGGCCGCGGACAGGTCGACGGCGTCTTCATCACAACGACGGGCGTCGGAGTGATTGAAGAGGGAGCTGATCTTTCCGGTGCCTACGCAAGGCCCGGTGACGCGATTCTCGTGACCGGCGATGTCGGCCGTCACGGCACGACGATTCTGCTTGCCCGCGATGAGTACGGCATCGAGGCGGACGTGACCTCCGACTGCGCGCCGCTCTGGAGAACCGTGGAATCTATGCTTGATACAACAAAAGACATTCATGTGCTCCGCGACGCGACCCGCGGCGGCGTCGGCACTGTCCTCTATGAGATCGCGGAGGAGAGCGGCGTCGGCATCACCATCAATGAGGCGGACGTCCCGGTCGATCCGGCGGTAGGGGGCGTGTGCGGCATGCTCGGCCTCGAGCCGCTGTATCTGGCCTGTGAGGGGAGACTGGTCGTATTTGCACCGAAGGAAAAAGCCGAAGCGCTGCTTGAAGTGCTGAAACAGGGGGAATATTCAGCGAGCGCCGCCATCATCGGCGAGGTCACGGACGATCACAAGGGCCGCGTCGTTGTGCGCACGCCGATCGGTTCGGAGACACTGCTTCCGCCGCCGGGCGGAGAGCTGCTGCCGAGGATCTGCTAAAAGGCAGGTATGCTGCGACTCGGAATTGTGTTTTCCGGAAAGAAGGCGGTTGTTATCCTATGAAAAAAGTTCTGTTAGTTGCCGTCAACGCCAAATTTATACATTCCTGCCCCGCCGTCTATAGCCTCCGTGCCGCCTGCGGCCACGCGGGGCTTGTTTCGATTGCCGAGTTCACGATCAATGACCGGTATCAGGACATCCTTGCGGGAATCCTCGCGCGGCGGGCTGATGTGATCGGGTTCTCCTGCTACATCTGGAACACACAGATCGTGAGGGATCTGATCGCCGATATAAGAACGGTGCTCGCGGACCGGGTCGTGCTCTTTGCAGGCGGGCCGGAGGCTTCGTATGATCCGAAAGCGTTTCTTGCAAATGCAGATTTCGTGATGCGCTGGGAAGGCGAACAGCCCTTTGCCCTGCTGGCGGACGCGATCGCACAGGGAAAGGACGTCCTTACGGAGACTGTCGCGCAGCTCCCGGGCGCAGCCTTTATGAGGGACGGCGTGATCGTTCAGAATCCTGCCCTCCCGGAGACGTCCGCCGATATGGACGCGATCCCTTTTCTCTATGACGAGCTGGAACCCTTCGACAACCGGATCATCTATTATGAGTCGAGCCGCGGCTGTCCGTTCCGCTGCATCTACTGTCTGTCCTCCATTGACAAAACGGTCCGCTTCCGCGACCTTGCGGCGGTAAAGCGGGAACTGCAATTCTTTATCGACCGCAGAGTCCCGCAGGTCAAGTTCGTGGACAGGACCTTTAACTGTGACAGAAAACGGGCTCTTGAGATCTGGAGATTTATTGCGGAGCGGGACAATCAGATCACGAACTTCCATTTTGAGATCGGTGCGGACCTCTTGGGGGAAGAGGAACTGGACTTTCTTGCCGGACTTAGGCCTGCCCTCATCCAGCTTGAGATCGGGATCCAGTCGACGAATCCGAGGACGCTCACAGCGATCCGGAGAACAATGGATCTTGACAAACTGTTCCACAACGTTCGGGCGCTGCGGAAGCCGGGCAATATCAATCTCCATGTGGATCTGATTGCGGGGCTGCCGTATGAGGGGCTTATTTCATTTGCACGGTCTTTCAACGATGTTTACGCGCTGCACGCGGACCAGCTGCAGCTCGGATTCCTGAAGGTCCTTAAGGGGACGGTGATGGAGGAGAAGGCGTCTTTATACGGCCTTTTGTACTCCGTGCGGCCGCCCTATGAAGTGCTCGCGACTAAATGGATCTCCCATGAGGAGCTGGACAGGCTCCGGCAGATCTGCGATGTTCTTGAGATGTATTATAATTCGCGGCAGTTCATCCGGTCTCTCCGGTATCTGGAGGAGTGCGGCGGCATGCCTTGCGGGGCATTTGCCTTCTTTGACGGGCTGGCGGATTTCTTTGCGGAGAACGGGCACGATAAAAAGCGGCCGTCGGCGGCCGCCCGGTATGAAGTCCTCGCGGCCTTTGTGGAGGGGCTTGGCCTGCCGGAGGAGAAGACGAGGATTTTTAGAGAATATCTCCGGTTCGACCGGCTGCTGCACTTTCACAGGAGCCGCGGGATGCTGAAGGAGGACGTCTTTGATTTCGGTCAGGGACCCGTTCGGATCCGGTTCGACTATTCAGTGGAAGACCCGGTGAGCAGTGAGGCGGGGCACAGCATAGGCTGAGAGAGGACCCGGAAAGGAAAGTATGTAAGATGATACGGAACAGGAAATATATACTGGCAATTTCTTTATTTATTATACTGCTGCTGGGCGTTGCGGGCATCCCCGTGCAGGCGGAAGATCTGTCGGAAGATCTGGAGGAAGCCCTGGTCGGGACTGGGGAAGAGACCGCCCCGGGCGATGAGCCGCCGGCGGTCTCCAATGGGATTCCTGTCCTTACGCTGACAATCGATCCGGATGCGTTCACAGCCGTTCTGGAAAGTCCGGAACATACGTATCAGGCGGAAAACTGTTCGATTCGGATCGATCTGCCGGAGGATTATCAATCCGAGTACGGGACGATCGACCCATCGACCATCGGCAGGGAACTGCCGCTGGGATATTTCCGGGGAAGAGGAAACTCCACCTGGCTGCAGGATAAGAAGCCATTCAAGATAAAACTCGCGGAGAGCGCAGATCTTCTTGCGATGGGGGAGAATGAGCACTGGGTCCTCATGGCGAACAGCATGGACTCAACTTTTATGCGCAATCGTCTGGTCGCCTATATGGGAAGAGAACTCGGACTGGAATATACGCCGAAATTTGTTCCGGTAGATTTTGTCGTCAACGGCAGCTATATGGGCAGCTATATGCTCGGTCATCATGTCAGGGTCGACAAGAACCGGATAGATATTGATAAGATCAAGAAAAAAAACACGGAAGAACCGGAGATAACCGGCGGGTATCTGCTGGCTATGGAACCATATCCCTATGAGGCAGAAGTAAAAAAGATCACGACCGAAAGAGAAGTCAACTTCCTGATCGATTACCCTGACCTCAGCGAATATAATGAGTCCCAGCAGGATGCTGCGGCTGCGCAGAGAAACTATATAGAAAACTATCTGCAGCAGACCGAGAACGCTGTCTACGGAGAAGGTTTTCGAAATGCGGAAGGGGTCTTAGTCAGCGACCTTATGGATCTTGAGTCCGCGGCCAAATACTGGTGGGTGCAGGAATTCACCCTGAACGATGACGCTTTCAGAACGCCGAGTACCTATCTCTACAAAAAGAGGGAGGGTAAGCTTTACTGGGGCCCGCTCTGGGATTTCGACAAGGCTCTTTACGCAGCTTCCAATAGCGTCGAATTTAACGACGGACATATGGCGTGGCTTGATTATTTGAGGCAGTACAATGCGGACTATCAGGATCTGCTGCGTGAAAACTGGGAAAAACTGAATAAGATCTGTCAGGAGATTACGCGCGAGGGCGGTATTTTGGACTGTTACAGAGAAGAACTCAGAAAATCCTGGGAAGCGGACAGAGAAGTATGGGGAAGCGAAGATCTGTCGGAGACAGCGTTTGATGAGAGTGTTGAACGGCTGAGAGCGTGTATTGAGGATCGGAGACGGCAGATCAGTGAGAATCTGGAGAAGGAGCTGACACATGTTTATGCCACCCTGACATTCACAGACGGCGGGAAAATTCTGGCAGAGGAAAGGATCTACGCCGGGGAGTGGCTGGAGGGGGAAGCATTTCCCGAGGCGCCTTTGAGGGACGGTTACTATTTCCTGCGCTGGGCGGATGAGAATGGAGAGGCGCTCGAGCCCTACCAGACGGTGCATTCGGATAAGAAACTGCACGCCGAATATGTTTCGGTCGATGAGGCGGTGAAGCCGGAAGCTTTGTATTTGCAGCAATATGATGTGTGGGTCAGTCTGGAAGACGGGCTATACAGCGTCCCCTATACGGTCGCGCCGAAGGATGCTGTTGACAAGACCGTTCGCTGGTCTGTTTCCGATCAGGCGCTTGCCGGCGTGGATGACGATGGAAATATCCTGCTCCGGGGCGCAGGGACGGTCACCGTTACCGGAACGACGGTGAACGGGAAATCCGCCTCCTTAACACTTCATATCTACAAGGATCAGGAGGAGCAGGAGATCACCTGTATTACTCCGGAGACGAAGGAAATTACGCTGCACCCGGGCGAATACGGCCAGGTCAGAATATCTCTCGAGCCGCAGGGCGTGCCGCTGTCCGGTACGCGATTCTACGAGTCGGACGATGACGACGTTGCGACAGTCGATGACAACGGCGTTATTTATGCAAAAAGGACCGGGACCTGCGTGATCACAGTGAGTGACAGTATCAATGATGTGTCTGCGAAGATCACTGTGACGGTCAATGAGAAGCAGGACGACCCCGGTAAGCAGGACGACCCCGGTAAGCAGGACGACCCCGGTAAGCAGGCCGATCCCGGTAAGCAGGACGACCCCGGGAAAAAGGACGATCCGAAGAAGCAGGACGACCCCGGGAAAAAGGACGATCCGAAGAAGCAGGATGATTCCGGGAAATTGGGCAGTTCGGAGAAGCAGAATGGATCGGCGAGCCCGACGCCAAAGGCACAGGAAAGTCAGAGCCGTGTGACGAACAGCGGCGCGGTGAGGACCGGGGATGACAGCAGGCCATATCTTTGGATATTTCTTATCGTGTGCTGCGCGGCGGTGATCCGGCGCGTCCTTCGGAAAGCCTGATGTCTCTTGTCCATATCCGGTTTCAAAGGTATAATACGACCGTAAGCCGTTGCGAGCGGCAAAGCCGCGCGGGCAATTTCTGAACCACTAAGGAGCATTCCTGTAATTCAGAAATAACGTCAATTGAATAAAAAGAAACCTCTAGCTATGATTAGAGTGTTCGTCTTGGCGGATGAAAAAACACAATAATCAAGCGGAGGTTTCACCATGAATTTAACACAGAATGACA
>JAZRKZ010000506.1:0-3396 GCA_045646565.1 Lachnospiraceae bacterium | reverse complement strand
TTGTAGAAATCATTGTGGCCGTGCCATTCAATGAGTTCTGACGGGACGCCTGAATGAGTCATGATACCGTAAATGATGCCCGGGACCGAGCGCGGGATCACGGCGCCCGGATAGTTGACGCCGTAGCCCATTGTGTCGCAGCAGCGGACCTTGATCGGGATGCCGTACTGGTCGCGGAGCTTCATGAGCTCCAGGCAGAACGGGATGACGTAGCCGTAAATATCGGCGCGGGTGATATCCTCAAGGTGGCAGCGGGGGCTGATGCCCATCTCGAGACACTCCTTGACGATCGTGAGGTAATGCTCCATGGCCTCGCGCCGTGTCATATGCATTTTATAGAAAATATGATAGTCCGAGCAGGAAACAAGAATACCTGTCTCCCGCATGCCCATGGACTTGACGAGTTCAAAGTCCTTCTTGCTGGCTCTGATCCAGCTGGTGACCTGAGGGAAGCGATACCCTCTGTCCAGGCACTTCTCGACAGCTTTCCTGTCCTTGGCGTCGTAAAGGAAGAATTCGCAGGCGCGGATCTTTCCCTTCGGGCCGCCGAGCTTGTGCAGATAGTCATAGATGGTCACGATCTGCTCGGTCGTGTAAGGCGCCCTCGACTGCTGGCCGTCGCGGAAAGTCGTGTCGGTGATCCAGATCTGGTCCGGCATGTGATGCGGTACGGTCCTGTCGTTGAAAGCGATCTTCGGAATCTCATCGTAGGGGTAAAGATTCCGGAATGTGTTTGGTCTGGCCACATCGACCAGCGGGTACATATACTCTTCAAGCTCAAGCAGGTGCGAGTTGTGATTCATATGTACTCTGCGGTTCTCATTTTCCATAATACTGTTCTCCATCTTGTCGGAATTTTTCATACGCGAACATCCCGCTTATGTCCGGGGTCAGGCCGCAATCGAAAGGCGTCCCGGAGAAGGGGGCGTTCGATGAGGCTTTCATTGTGCAAATGCGGGATATTTTCGTCACATAGATGTCATGACATCTTTGTTGTCCAAAATATAGGTGACGAGCGAAATCAGTGTCAGCGCGCAGGCGACATACATGATGACGGTCGTGAGCATGGCAGCCGCGGGATGATCGAAATTGGCGATCATCAGGATGACCATGGCCATCTGGCTGACGGTCTTGGTCTTTCCCCACATATTCGCGGCGATGACGACGCCCTTGTCGGACGCGATCAGACGGAAGCCGCTGATGGCGAATTCCCTGGCGATGATGATGATGCAGATCCACGCCGGGAGCCGGCCGAGCTCTACAAGGCAGATCATCGCGGAGCAGACGAGCAGCTTGTCAGCCAGCGGATCCATGAACTTGCCGAAATCCGTGATCAGATTGTACTTGCGGGCGATCTTGCCGTCGAGCATACCTGTCAGGGACGCGATGATGAAGATCGCGAGAGCGATCCACTTTGTGACGCCTTCTCCGCCGCCGATCAGCATGAAAATGACGAACGGGATGATGAGGATCATACGGAGACATGTAAGTTTGTTCGGTAGATTCATATTCTGAACTCCTTTCTCTTAATCGGCGATTTCCTCGCCGGTCAGATCGTAATGGGATGCGCCGGTGATTCGAACGTTCACAAAATCACCGCTCATGTGCGGATAGGTCATCGGTATGAATACGAGACCGTCGACGCCGGGAGCGTCGCCGTAAGTGCGGGCTTCGTAGACGCCGTCTTCCGGCAGCTCGCCCTCGATCACACACTCGATCGTCTGACCGATGCGGCTTTTGCCTGCCGCAAGCGATATTTTCTGCTGCAGGCGCATGATCTCGTTCCTGCGCTTCGTCTTTATGCGCTTTGGCACCTGCTGCTTCATCCTGGCAGCGGCGGTGTCCTCTTCCTTTGAGTAGGTGAAGACCCCGAGCCGGTCGAATTTCATCTCGGTAACGAAGGCCTTCAGAATTTCGTGGTCCTCTTCCGTCTCGCCCGGGAAGCCTGTGATCAGGGATGTGCGGATGAAAATGTCCGGAATTCTTCTTCTCAGCTCCGCAAGGAGAGCCCGAAGGTCCGCTTCGCTCGTCCTGCGGTTCATCCTTCTCAGGATTCCGTCCGAAGCATGCTGGATCGGGAGGTCTAAGTAGTGGCAGATTTTCTTTTCATTTGCAAATGTATCGATCAGCTCCGGATACATCTCCTCCGGATAGGCGTAAAGTACGCGGATCCAGTGGAGGCCTTCGATCCGGCAGAGCTCCCGAAGCAGCAAATGCAGCGACTTTTTCCCGTACAGGTCAAGTCCGTAGATCGTCGTCTCCTGGGCGACCAGAATGATTTCGGTCACGCCCTGCGCGGCGAGCTCCCTTGCCTTTGCGACCAGCTTCTCCATCGGGAAGCTGCGGTAACGGCCGCGGATCTTCGGAATGATACAGTATGTGCAGTGCTTGTCGCAGCCTTCCGCGATCTTCAGATAGGCGTAGTGGCCTCCGGTCGAGATGAGCCGCTTCGGCAGTTCGTTCGCGGTCTCCTTGGCCCTGCCCGACAGGAAGGACGCATCGTACTCATCGTCGCTCGGGTCGCGCAGCAGCATCGACTGTTTCCCCTTCAGGGCGTCGTTCACAGCGTCCGCAATGCCGAGCTTTCCGGTCGTTCCGACAATGGCGTCGACCTCGGGGATCTCCTTCAGGATCTCCTCCTTGTACCGCTGGGCCATACAGCCTGTGACGACGAGGACCTTCAGCCGTGCTGTCTTCTTCAGCTCCGCGAGCGCCAGGATCTCCTCGATACTCTCCTTCTTGGCGTCCTCGATGAAGCAGCACGTGTTGATCACCGCCGCGTCGGCCAGCGTCTCGTCGTCCGTGATGACGAAGCCGTGATCGGCCAGGATCGCGAGCATCTCCTCCGAGTCGACAAGATTCTTGTCGCAGCCGAGTGACACCATATAGATATTTGTTTTTCTATCAGTCATAAAATTAATGATTTGCACCTTTGGCGTTAAAAAGTAAAGGGCTGTCACCGTAATGCGACAGCCCGGTATTCTTATGCGTTCTCTTCTTCAGGTAGGATTTTTACCGCGCCCTTATACACTTCGTCGACTGCGATGGAGAGGGGTTTCTCCTTCTCTCCTGCTTCAACGAGTGACTCGTCTCCGTCAATGAGCTGACGGGCACGCTTAGCGGTCGCCATGACGATGGAGTAACGACTGGAAACGACCGGCACTGTGCCGTCTTCCACCTCAGAGTTTACAGCTGTGATCATTTCTTTGTAGGACGGATGGATCATCATAACGTTTCGTCTCCTTTCAAAAGTTCCTTCAGTTCTGTTCGCATCTTTGTGATCAGCTTACCGCCAAGACTGCTCTTTTTGTGCTCGGTCATGACGATTTCGTGAAGCTCTGAAACCGCTGTTTCAAGATCATCATTGATCAGTATGTAATCGTAGGACGGCATATA
>JAZRKZ010000505.1:0-2502 GCA_045646565.1 Lachnospiraceae bacterium | reverse complement strand
GACGGAAACGCCGCCCTTTGTGACGACGGCTTCCTCGTAGCCCCTTGGTGCCGTGATCGTAATGGGGAATTCTTTCGTCGCCCGGATGATGGCGGCCCGCTGCTCCTTCGTGATGTCGTGGATCTTCGTATCGGGGTCGATCCCGGCGATCCGCATGATGACCGGCGTCATCTTTGAGGGATACAGCTCGCCGATGACATTCTTGACGGACTTATTGGCGTTTGCCGTAAAGAGCTTCAGCAGCCGCGCGTCGAGCTGGTCCGCGCTGACCGCCGGGTTCAGGTCAATCCACGATTCACGATCGTCCCGGCCGACCATCTTGCCCAGATCCGCGCTGGCGGTGAGGACGAGGGGGCCTGTGATGCCGAAATGCGTGAACATCATCTCCCCGAACCCGGAAAAGACCTCTTTTTTGCCCTTTTTGATATGGAGAGCCGCATTCTTCAGAGAAAGCCCCTGCATCAATGCGCAGTAGGGGTCTGAACAGTTGAACGGAACGAGCGACGGGCATCGTTCAGTGACTTTGATTCCCAGTTTTTCTGCAAATGCATACCCGTCCCCGGTACTCCCCGTCGACCGGTAAGATAAGCCTCCCGTGGCGACGATGACGTGGTCGGCCGCATATGTCTCGGCTGCCCCGTGAGGGACCGGCCTTTTCCGGTACACGTCGTCTGCATCGCAGGCGCTGTCTGTTGCCCTGATCGCTTTTACGCCGGTGACGGCGCCGTCCTCGGTGAGGATATCCACGACCCGGGTCCGCAGGACGACCCGCACGCCCGAACGCGCAAGTTCCCGTCGAAGTGTATCGATCACATCGGCGGATTTATCCGACGCGGGGAACGCTCTTCTGCCGCGCTCGACCTTGGTCTTCATGCCCCAGGATTCGAACATGCCGATCACATCCTGCGGCGTGCAGACGTCGAGAGCGCTGTAGAGAAAACGCGGATTCGATTTTACGCTGTCGAGGAATTCGTCCCGGGAGCAGTCATTTGTAAAATTACAGCGGCCTTTGCCGGTGATATACAGTTTCTTGCCGATTCTTTCATTCTGCTCGAGAATGACCACCTGGTGACCTTTCCGGCCGAGCAGAATGCCGCACATCATGCCCGCGGCGCCGGCGCCGATTATGATACAGTTACTCAATAAAGCCTCCTCATAGGATCATCAATTATCTCACGTCTTTAAGAATAACAGGAATAGACTCTTTTTTCAATGCGCCATCCCAACTTCGCGTCCGGAGGCTGCAAGTGTGAGCAGTTCAAAAAGAACGGAGCTGCCGCTCTTGCGACAGCCCCGTTTCGTGGTTGCTTTGTTTTCCGGATCATTCGGACTATCCGTATTATACCGGATAAGCCTTGTTTTCCGTGTCAGCGCTCTTTACGTCGACGCCGGTCTGCTGTGCGTCGCGATACTTGAAGTAATCAAGCGCTACAGCCGGGAACAGAGCGTATGTCAGGACATCCTCGTCCATCTGCTTGTAGGCAGCGATCTCCTTCTCGTACTCTTCGAGCTTCGGAGCAAGAAGATCGGCCGGACGGCAGGTGATCGGCGTCTCGTTGCCGATGACGATTTTCTGGATTTCCGGATCGAACGGCTTTGTGGATTTTCCGTAGCGGCCGAGGAACATATCCTTGGTCTCCTGCGGAACGACCATATATCTCTTGCCTGTCAGAACGTTCATAACAGCCTGTGTGCCGACGATCTGAGAAGACGGAGTGACCAGTGGCGGATCTCCCATGTCCTTGCGGACGCGCGGGACTTCCTCAAGCACGTCGTAGAACTTGTCCTCAGCGTGCTGCGAAGCGAGCTGGCTTGTCAGGTTGGACAGCATGCCGCCCGGGACCTGATACTGCAGTGTCTTGATGTTGACGCCCATGTTCTTCGGGTTCATGAGGCCGTTCTCAAGATATTTCTCACGGATCGGTCTGAAGTAATCGGCGATCTCGGCGAGCTTGTTGAGGTTAAGACCTGTGTCATACTCTGTGCCGCGGAAAGCTTCGACCATGACTTCTGTCGCCGGCTGGGATGTACCCAGAGCGAACGGGCTGATCGCGCAGTCAAGGATATCGGCGCCTGCTTCGACAGCCTTCATATAGGTCATGGAAGCGCAGCCGGATGTGTAATGTGTATGCATCTCGACCGGCAGAGAAGAACCTGCCTTCAGAGCGGTGACGAGCTCAGTAGCGGCCTTCGGAACAAGAAGACCTGCCATGTCCTTGACGCAGATAGAGTCAGCGCCCATAGCCTCGATTTCCTTGGCCATGGTCGTCCAGTAATCAAGCGTGTAGGCGTCGCCCAGTGTATAGGACAGAGCGATCTGTGCTTCCGCGCCCTCTTTCTTCGCAGCCTTGACGCATGTCTCAAGGTTTCTCAGGTCGTTCAGGCAGTCGAAGATACGGATGACATCGATGCCATTTGCAACAGACTTCTGAACGAAGTATGTGACGACATCGTCCGGATACGGCTTGTAGCCAAGAATGTTCTGGCCGCGGAAAAGCATCT
>JAZRKZ010000504.1:0-3438 GCA_045646565.1 Lachnospiraceae bacterium | reverse complement strand
CCCGTTTGTGACCGCGGTGCCTATGCACTGTGTCGCCATCCTGCGGCGATCCCGTTTGTGCTTTTGTATTTGTTTTTGGGGCTTGCATTGCTGCCGGGAAAGTTCTGGATCGCTGCTGCGGTCTTTTCGCTGCTGGAACTTTTGTACATCTGGTATCAGGACCGGATCACCTTCCCGAAGACCTTCTGTGATTATCCCGAATACCGCAAAAAAGTTCCGTTTTTGATCCCGACCCGCGCAAGCGTGCGGAATGCCATTAAAACCGGTAAAAAAATGACTGGAAAGAAGGAAATGCCATGAGATTCCAGGAAAAATTGCATGAATATACCAGAGAAGAGATTTGGGAGGAGTATTGCGGCTTTCTCACGCTGAGCTCTGCGGAATTCATGAATATTCAGAAGCGGCTTCTGCTGGAGCAGATGGAGATCTGGTCGGAAAGCAGTATGGGACAGCGCATCCTGAAAGGAAAGAAGCCGCGTACCATCGACGACTTCCGCCAGATGGTCCCGCTGACCACCTATGAGGACTATGCCCCCACGCTGCTTTCCCGGCAGACCAAGGCGCTGCCGGAGGAGCCGGTGCTTTGGGTGCATACCACGTGGGAGGGCGGTGTTCACCCGATCAAGACCGCACCCTACACAAAGGGCATGCTGGATACCTTCAAGCACAACGTTATCAGCTGCATGATCCTCGCCACGAGCCGTAAAAAGGGCGAGTACGACGTGCACGTGGCGGACCATATGCTGTATGCTCTGGCACCGCTGCCGTATGTGACCGGTCTGCTGCCGCTGCTTTTGCAGGACGAGATCGATATCGAATTTCTGCCGCCCGTTAAGGAAGCCGTGAATATGACTTTCCAGGAACGCAACGTGCAGGGCTTCCGACTGGGAATGAAGAAGGGCATCGAATATTTCTTCGGCCTTGGCAGCGTGCTTTATTACGTCAGCCAGGGATTGTCCGCCATGAGCAGCCGCTCCGGCAGCCTGAAGGACAAACTCTTGGGGATCTCGCCGAAGATGATGTTCAAGTACATGATCGCGAAGCATAAATGCCGCAAGGAAAACAGAGGGCTGCTGCCTAAGGATCTGTTCCAGCTGAAGGCATTCATGTGCGCCGGTACGGATAACCGCAGCTATAAGGCGGATCTTGAGCGCGTCTGGGGCGTTTGCCCGATGGAGCTTTTTGCGGGCACCGAGCCGACGCTCATCGGCTGCGAGACCTGGAGCCGGGAGGGCGTGTATTTCTTCCCCGACGCCTGCTTCTACGAGTTTATCCCGGAGGATGAGATGAACCGTGGCATGGAGGATTCCGATTATCAGCCGAGAACAGTTCTTTGGGACGAAGTGGAGCCGGGCGGCGTTTATGAGCTGGTTCTGACGGTCTTCAAGGGCGGTGCCTTTGCGAGATATCGCGTGGGTGACGTCTTCCGCTGCATAGGTATCGGAAGCAAGCAGGAAAATAACTCCATCCCGCGCTTTGAGTATATTGACCGTGTGCCGGAGATCATCGATATCGCAGGCTTTACCCGCATCACCGAGAAATCCATCAATCAGGCGGTCGAGCTGTCCCGACTTCCCATTGAAACGTGGACGGCCAAGAAGGAATTTACGGAAGAAGACCGGCCGTATTTGCACCTGTATGTGGAGCTCAAGCGGGATAATCTGCTTAACAGTGCCGTCAGTATCCGCATCCTGCAGGAGCAGCTCGGAATATACTTCCGGTATCTGGACCAGGATTATGAGGACCTCAAGAAGGTCCTTGGGATCAATCCTTTGAAGATAACCATGATCAAGTGCGGTACTTTTGCTGCCTATGAGCAGAAATACGGCACGCGGATCCGAAAAATGAATCCGGATGGCGGCGAGATCAACAATCTGCTGCAGTGCCATCAGTCCAATATGACATATACGGGGGGTGTGAAAAATGAGTGGGTATAATTGGGTACCAATCGTTGCCCTGCTTTGTTATCTGTTCCTGTTTCTTACCTTCCTGACATCCAAACAGAAAAACCGCGTTGTCCGTGCCTTTATGGGCCTGATGATCATTATGATCATGTGGGTCGGCGGATCCTTCGCCATGCGTGCCGAACTGTGGCCGGGAATCATTTTCTGGCATCACGTTTCGCTGCTTGGCATGATGATGGTCGCAGCCGGATATTTCCAGTTCACGCTGGCTTTTCTGGAGGAAAAGCACCATCATTATCAGAAGATCTGGTTTCTTTTTCACGGCCTGCTGTTTGTTTTCAACTGCTTTACCGGTCTCTTCATTCCCGAACCGCAAGTAACGTATGTTAACGGTGTCCCGCAGTTTGTTTACACGTATACCTGGCATATATATCTGCTGCTGGTCTGCATTCTTCCCTGCGTGATCCAGCTGGGACATATCGTATATTTGCGGTGCCGCGGTAACCGGATCGCCTATCAGCAGCTGAAACCGTTGGTCATCGGTCTTGCAAGCCTCGTGGTCGGCCATGTTGCGGCGACCCTGCCGATGTTCTCCGGCGTTCCTCTGGATATCGCATCCGGCGTTGTGAACGTTCTCTTCGTTTTCTACGCGCTTTATAAGAAACGTCTCTTTAAGATGACGGTGCTTTTCTCCAAGGCCAATTATCTGGCCTTGTCCCTGGTGATATGTGCCGCCATCGCGATGAACTGGAGCGTCACCATCTACCGTTTCCTTGTCGGCGTTGTCGAAGTCGAAGGAAACGTGGCGATCTTGCTGGAAGTTCTGCTGTATCTGTTGCTGGCCGTTGGTCTGTACACGGGTATTTCGGCAATTTTCAACACGATCTTTATCACCCATGAGAAAAAACAGCGCAGAAAGATCGAGGATTTTGCCGAGGGGATCAACCATTCTCACGGTGCAGCCGAGATCCTGCAGAGCCTGACGGATACGATCCAGAGCGTTACCCGCCTGGACCGTATGCTGGTATTTATTGAGCAGGTGGACGGCGATTATCGGGTAGAGCATACGACCAACCCGCTGGAAGAGAAGAACTATTATCTCGAAGTGGATCATCCCCTTGTCAGCTACCTGCGCACCAACAAGTGCACGATCTCTCTTGCGGAATTCGGAAGGACCACGATTTACCGCAGCATGTGGGAAAAAGAGAAAAAACTGCTGCAGTCTCTGTCGGCGGATAGCTTTGTGCCGATCCTCAGCGGAGATAAGCTGGTAGGTATTATCCTGCTGCCGGAGCGCAAGGAGAAGCTTCCCTATCACATCAATGACCTGATGGCGGCGCAGCAGATCGCGCAGATCTGTGCCGCGCCCCTTCTGGATGCGGAACTCTACGAGCGCGCCATTGACGAGGCCCGTACGGATAAGCTGACAGGTCTGATCAACCGCAAATACTTCTTTGAGCTTTTGGACCAGGCCTTCCATGACTGCCAGGATTCCGCTCTGTCGCTGTGTATCCTGAATAAGTCGGATCGTAGC
>JAZRKZ010000503.1:0-4728 GCA_045646565.1 Lachnospiraceae bacterium | reverse complement strand
CATGGCTACGATCCGACTTGTAGGCAGTGCGCTTCCAGTCCTCGTCGCGGTGATTTCCCGTATAGAAAAGGTGGATCGCATCTCTGCCGGGCCAGGCAGAACCGGAATAAATACCCTTGTTGTCCATATCAGCGTCCGGCTTTATGGCCACGCCAACGTTGTACCAGTAAATAAGATCCCGCGAACAGGTGTGGTACCAGTATTTGAGCCCGTGGACTGCCCCCCACGGACACCACTGATAGAACAGATTATAAACTCCATCATGCCAGACAAATCCGTTCGGGTCGTTCAGAAGACCTGTCGGGGGCTGGATATGATATGTCTGTCTATAATCAGACTTCACGATTCTCTCATGCAGCTCCCGAATTTCTTCAGGATCCTTTAGGACGCGATACCTTTCCTCTTTAGTCCATTGCTTCATTATACACCTCCCTAAAGTGCATTTGTAATTCCAGTCAGTCTCGCGCACCACACTGCGCAATTTGAACAGTTACATTTTTTCTGAATATATAGAATATTTTATCACTTAAGCGCTATTGTTTCAACAAAAAACAGGTCTTCACAATTGTCAAAGGTATCTCGCGGAGCCGGTCTGCGTCATGATTGCTGCTATTCTTTCAATGACAGAACCAGATGCTGTGCTGCAGGCAGTTGATATCTTCTCCTTCATGTCCTGATACGGGGATGGGGCAAAAAACGCAAAATAAAAGAAGGACCCCGGGCTCGTATTGATTGCTGCCATCAAGCAGTATACCATGTTGAACCTCCGGTCCTTCTTTTATAGGAACTATGTCATTTCACAGCTCCATTCATAGAATCAGACAATTATAAAACTTTACTCCGAATCAGATCCATCCTGATTGTCAGTCTCCGCGGCGACGCCAGAGTCCGTTCCGACGCTGCCGGTCTTACCGTTCGAAGACTTCGAAGACGGCGGATCAATCAGCGTGAGCTTTACCTGCGCGCTGCCCGTTTTCACTTCTTCAGCGGATATCGTGATCTCACCGGCCTTGATCCTTGCGATCACGGTGTCGATATCCCCCTGCTTCAGTGTGGAAAGATCTGAGTAATCGACAGCCATCTTAACACTGTCATCCGCGATACCGTAATATACTTTCTCGCCGCCCCTGAAGGCTTTGTCATCCTCAAAATCTTTGATCACGGCCTTGGCCACGCTGTCATAAGCCGGGACGACCGAGAACAGACAGGTCGCGTTATCTTCCCTGAGATCGGCACCGCCGCAGATGAAAGGCATGTTCTTCACAGAAGCGGCTCTGCCGACTGCCGTGCCGATATTGGCGCCGACCGTGAAAATGATTTCCGCCCCGTCACTGTATAAGCTGAGCGCATCCGACATGCGGAGCGGCGTGAGATCGTCCGATCCGGCGTACACGCCGGTGATCTTTACCGCGTCGTTACCGAGACTCATTTCCGAAGCAGCCGACATGCATCCCTGAACAAAACCGCCCGCACAGCGAAGGTTCTTTTCACTTCTCTCCCCGGCAATGAACGCCAGCTGCCTGGCGCCGTTCCTGACCGCCGCATAGCCGGCCAGAAAACCGAGGTCCTCCTGTGCAATGCCTGCGCTTATCGTGTTGTCCCGAATCTCTTCGCTCTCGCCTTCCGCTTTTCTAGGAACGCCGTCAATCAGAGCGTACTTAATTTTCCTGTGATTCTTCTGCGCGTTATAGACAGGAATCTCCATTTCCTCCCCATACGCGATTGCAAGCTTTATCTTCTCATTGGATACCTGATCGAAAACATCCTCAAGCGCTTCTTCCGTTTTATCTGCTGAAGTATATACCCGGGAGATATAGCCGCCGTCTGACGCCGCCTGCTCCACTGCTGACCTGATCTGAGACTGCGCACTGCCATCCTTCGGCTCGCTGATCAGTGTGACCGCATATCTTGGCGTATCCGCACTGTCACCGCATGCCGTGATCGAGGCGAGGACCGCGCCCGCCAGAAGAAATGTTAAGAACCTTTTTCGCAATTTTACGCACTTCCTTTCGAATTCAATTATGTTTTACTGACCGAAGAGGAATTTCATGACCTGCTCGGCAGACATCTTCTGTACTCCGTCCGGATCTTTAAGAATGCCTTTGCCGTTCACGACCCACTGAGCGATCTTGACGCTTGAGGAAGTATAACCGCTGCCGACAGTTCTTATGTCGTAAGGCCATTTCGGCGCAAGGATCTGCATATATTTCTTGGCAAGCGTCGAGGATTTTCCGCCGGTACCGCTCAGCTGAACGCCCTTCGGTGAAGAGTGGACCAGAAGGATCGTACCGTCGCTGCAGGTTCCGAGACTGATCCATACATGACCGTCCATGCTGACGACATCACCCGGATGATATGTCTTCGACTCTGTCGCCCACCCCTTCTTGATGTAAGTCGGGGCTACTGTAGACGACGTATAGACCACATAGTCCTGATCATCTTTCGTATACAGTGTATTATAAATTACCCATCCTGCAAAGCCCGAACAATCAAGTCCCGCGAAATACTTAAAACGGTATTTCGTATAATCATAATTGCTCGTCGCATAGCTGTTAAAGAAGGTCTGCCATGTCTTCTGATATCCGATCTTACTGCAGTCGTTGTTCTCCTTGGTGTCGCCGCCGTGGCCGCCGCCCCAGATGTAGAGCGTCCTGCCGGCCGGAACCATCGCGTTGTAGAGATACGATGTCAGCGTCTTCTTTCCGTTGATCGTTGACTTGAAGCCTGAACCGGCAGTTGAACTCGTCGTCTCTGCTTTACTGCCCCGGGCGCCGTTGGCGTCAACATAATAACCGTCTACTATCGTTGAGATAACAAGCACGCCGCTGCCGTCAAAGTAATAATACTTGCCGCTGATGTTGACCCACTTGTTCTTGGCCGGGGATCCGTTCTCGTAATAGGAACGCTTTCCGGAAGTCGTTGTTCTCCAGCCGTTTGCCGGATTCGTCGGTGTCAGGATGAACTTCTGTTTCAGAGAATTGTCCTTTGTCTGGACGCAGACATTGGAGAAGTTCAGATACTTGCCGTTCGATACGCTGAGCACTGTGCCGCCCGAAGACTTAATGTAGTAACTGCCATCCGCGTCGCCGGTCGGTACGAAAGTCCATTTCTGTGTCGAGCGTGAGCTCTTGCCGTACTGGACGGCGTTTGTTCCGCTGGCTGTCTTGGCCCCGTAGGTATCGAGGACCTTGCCGGACTTGATGCCCGCGATGAAATATGTCCCGTCGGAATTGGCGATCAGATTGAACTTCTGGGCGTTCGTGCCGCTGTTCACCTGGTAGATAACGACGTCCCCGTTGTTATCCATACTGCCTGATTTAATATGCAGAGTATACTTGATATTGCCTGCCGCGCGGATCGTATAGGTCCTCTCCACCGGATTGACGACAGACGCTTTTTCAAATCTCCACTTCTGCGCATTGGACGAACCCGGAGAAACGACCTCAAGATTCGTGCCGCTCGTCGTGCTCCCGCCGATAACGGACATGTTTTTCCCGTTGGCAAGGCATGAGATCGTGTATGCACCGCCGGTGTGCTTGATGACCCACTTCTGTGAGTTCGATGACGCCGGTGAAGTCTGAATGACTTTCGATCCCGATACAGCCAGATTCTTTCTTGAATTCTGGTTGATGATCGTGTAGACAAAATTGTCCTTATCCTCGCATGTGACGACGAAACGCTGTGCGTTCTTGGCTCCGGATGTTGCAATTTCAATCGGAGTGTCGTTGGTGACAGCTGCCTTCTCGACCTGCATGTCACGTGAACTGCTAAGGGCGGACTTGATGGCGTAAACGCCGTTCTCCAGTCTGTAGGCCTCCGCCTCGCTCCTCGTCACTATATTCCAGTACTGGCCTTTTCCGGCGTTGAAAGAGACGTTCTGGATATTTGCGCCTGAACTCACCGAATTGTCGGAGGTCGCCAGCACTTTGTGAGAAGCCTTGGAGTTACTGATCACATAGTGTCCGTTGCCGGTATCCTTTTTAATGTACCACTTCTGCGCTGTGGAGCCGGAGTAGGCGGCCTGATAAATATTCGTGCCGTTGCTGATTCCGGTACTTGCGGCGGTGACTGCCTTGTCCGAATAGGGGTTCACAATTGAATAGAGACCGCTGCCGAGCGATGTGACATAGAATATCTGCTCTTTGCCGTCTGATGCGCCGGCAAGGCGTACGTTGGCCTGATTATTCGTGCCCGCAACTTCCATGTAATTCGACGTCGCGCCGGACAGTGCAAATGAATAGTAGCCGGTCTTCAGCTTCGAATCCACAAGTCTTGACTCTGCCAGGACCTTTCCGGAAACAGGAACAAGCTTCCACTGCTGATTCGCTGCCGAAGCTGTCGCCGCATTGATCTGTACATTTGTGCCGGCAGCTGCTTTGGAATCTGCCACTTCCATTGCCTTGCCTTGCGACGTTCCGTTGCGGAACTGATAATAATTCGATTTCGATCCCTTCACTGCATACCAGTGCTGGGACTGTGCGCCGGATGCTTTATACTGCTGGACGTTTGCGCCGTTCTCGGTACTTCCGCCCGCTACGACGACACGCTTTCCGCTATGATAATTCTGGATATAATAACCGCCGCTGCCGTCAGATGTAATATAGAACGCCTGAGAGAAATTTCCTGCGTTCGAAGACAGGCGGATATTGGCGCTGTTCGCCGTCGAGCCGCCTTCAACCTCAAGTACGAGGGAGGACCCCAGCGCCGACTGGATAATGTACAGACCTT
>JAZRKZ010000502.1:0-6886 GCA_045646565.1 Lachnospiraceae bacterium | reverse complement strand
TTCGCGAGCTAGCATGCGCAAGCCGGAGCATTGATCTGCAGAAGAGGCGGAAGTCATGGCCGCAGCGGTGTTCGCGAGCTAGCATGCGCAAGCCGGAGCATTGATCTGCAGAAGAGGCGGAAGTCATGGCCGCAGCGGTGTTCGCGAGCCAGCATGCGCAAGCCGTTGCATTGATCTGCAGAAGAGGCGGAGGTCATGGCCGCAGCGGTGTTCGCGAGCCAGCATGCGCAACAAAGGGGACGCAAGCGACTGTGTTCTTGTATGATAACAACACTTTTAGGTGGAATGTTCATGATAATAAAACCGTATAAAACACAAACAAAAAAACATGGTTCGGCGGGGAGGCGGAAAAGAGCTGTGATCAATCCGGCGGTCATCTTCCTCCGGCTCTCTATACTGCTGCTCTTTTTGATCCAGCAGGGCGTCGTCTGCTATGCTGGGGAAGCTGCAAATGCTAACCCGGCCGAAACCGACAATCTGAGCAGCGCTTTCTCTGAAACGGCATCGGTCGTTGATCCGATCTCAGTGGATAAGGGTTTTTCCGCCATTCTCTACAATAATAGGAACGGTCTGCCGACGTCGGAGGCAAATGATATTGCGGAGATGAGCAACGGCTTCATCTGGATCGGCAGCTACAGCGGACTTGTGCGGTATGACGGGAACAGCTTTGAACGTCTGGACTATACGACGGGTATCACGAGCGTAAAATGTCTGTACGTGGACAGGCGCGACCGCCTGTGGATCGGAACCAACGAGAGCGGCGTCGCTGTCATGGAGAACGGGTCATTTACTTGGTGGACCAGCAATGACGGGCTGGGTTCTTCTTCTGTCCGCGATATCACGGAGGATACACAGGGAAATATCTACATAGCGACGACGAAAGGCATTTCAACGATTGATGAAAAGATGCGCCTTTCTGAGTTTGGCGATCCGGCGATTGCCGGAGCGTTTATCAATCATATGCGTGTGGACCCGGAAGGTATGGTCTATGGCGTTACAAATGCAGGCGACGTCTTCATGATTAAAGACCGGAAACTGAGCTCTTTTATTGCTCACTCGGAGTTCGAAGCCGATGGCGTCAACTGTATTTATATGGATCCGAACAATCCGGGGAACGCCTATATCGAGACGATGGATGGCGTCTCCAGATACGGCGCCCTCGATAAGGGGTTTCAGGAAATAAAAATTCTGGATATAGAGCCGCTCTCGCAGATTCAGCGCTTTGAATCTGTCAACGGCAGGATATGGATCTGTTCCAGGAACGGAATTGGCGTTCTGGCGGATGATGGGTTCCACTATCTTGATCAGCTTCCACTCAATAATTCTGTCAGCCGGATACTAACGGATTACGAGGGGAACCTCTGGTTCACATCGACGCGTCAAGGCGTGATGAAGATTACGGCAAATCGATTTACGGATGTCTTCAACAGCTGCATGCTTCCTGAAAAGGTGGTCAATTCCACCTGCGTGTATGATGAAAAGCTGTTTATCGCTTCGGACGACGGCCTTATGGTACTGAATCATGACGGTAAGAAGGTTGCAGTGCCTCTTCACAAAGCCGCGACGATCTCCGGGGAAGATCTTGGGATGACGGATCTTGTTGATATGTTGGATGGCTGCCGGATCCGGTCGGTCATCAGCGACAGCAAGGGAAATCTGTGGATTTCGACCTGGCGCAAATATGGTCTTCTGCGATACAAAGACGGCGAAGTGACCGCGTTCACTGCACGGGACGGCATGTTCTCGGATCAGGTGAGGGCGGTCTGCGAGAAGCAGGACGGTACGGTGATCGCTGCGGTCACGGGCGGCGTCAATGTCATTGAAGGAGACAGCATCATTGCGGGTTACGCCGGCAAAGAGGGCATCACGAACACAGAAATCCTTACGGTCGCCGAAGGGGAAAACGGGGATATTCTGTGCGGAACGGACGGCGGGGGTATTTATATCCTGAGCGGAAGCCGGATGATGCATATCGGCACGGAAAGCGGACTGACGTCCGGCGCCGTGATGCGGATCAAGAAAGACTCTGAGCGGAATATTTACTGGATCGTTACCGGAAATTCGATCGCTTATCTGACGGATCAGTATCAGCTCGTGACTGTTGATACTTTCCCGTATTCCAATAATTTTGATCTCTATGAGAACAGCAGGGGAGAAATGTGGATCCTGAGCAGCAACGGTATCTACATCGTTTCGAAAGAGGATCTTATCGCCAATAAGAATATCGATCCGCTGCACTACGCCATCGCTGATGGTCTTCCCTGTATCGCAACGGCCAATTCCTACAGTGCTTTGACGGAGAAGGGAGAACTTTTTATCGCGGGAACGAGCGGCGTTGCCAAGGTCAATATTAACGCTCCGTATGAGAGCGTCGCTGTCCTTAAGGCGTCGATTCCCTATGTGGACGCAGACGGGGAGCGGGTCTACCCGGATTCGAACGGCAATTTTACGATCGGTCCGCGGGTGCGCAAGCTGACGGTCCACAGTTTCGTATACAATTATTCACTGATCAATCCGCCGGTCTCCTATCGGCTCGAAGGGTTTGATTCTGAATTTACGACTGTCAGCCGCAGCACGCTTGCCCCGGTCGACTATACGAATCTGAAAGGCGGGACCTATCATTTCGTCATGCGGCTTCAGGAGCCGGTGAGCCGCCGCTATAAGACGGTCTCTGTCAGGATTGTCAAGACGAAGGCTTTTTATGAGCATGTGTGGTTTGTGGTGTTGTCTGCGCTGGTTGGATGTGCAATCATATTCGGATGCGTCGCCCTGTATGTCCGCAGAAAGGTGAGACAGCTTGAGGAGAAGCACCGTGAAGAAGCGGAGAAGGAGAGGCTTTCATCTGAGCTTGCCATGGCCAATCGTATTCAGGCAAGCATGCTGCCGGGAGAGTATCCTGCATTTCCGGACAGGAACGAATTCGACATTATAGCCACGATGGATCCGGCCAGAGAGGTCGGCGGGGATTTCTATGATTTCTTCCTCATCGACGACGATCATCTCGGGATGGCGATCGCGGACGTGAGCGGCAAAGGCGTGCCGGCGGCTCTCTTTATGATGATCGCGAAGAGTATTGTGCAGAACTGCGCCATGCTCGGAAATTCTCCCTCGGAGATCCTCAGGCTGACCAATGAGTCGATCTGCGCGAATAACCGGATGGAAATGTTCGTGACGATCTGGGTAGGAATTCTGGAAGTATCGACAGGTACATTGACTGCGGCAAATGCAGGACATGAGTATCCGACGTTGTGTCGGGCGGGGGGAACATTTGCACTTTATAGAGACAAGCACGGCTTCGTCATCGGAGGGATGGAAGGCATGGTCTACAGGGAATACACCTTGCAGCTTTCCCCGGGCGATAAGCTGTTCCTCTACACGGACGGCGTGCCGGAGGCCACGGACAGAAATGACAAGCTTTTCGGAACGGAACGGATGCTTGAAGCGCTCAATTCGGCTCCGGATGCTTCGCCGAAGGAGATCCTGCAGAATGTCCGGAAGGCGGTCGACCACTTTGTTCAGGATATGGAGCAGTTCGATGATCTGACGATGCTTTGCGTGGAGTATAAGGGCTCCTGACGGAGGTTTAGGACAGGACAATGATTTACACGAATGATCAGAGGCTCTTTTGCGGCGACAACGGAATTGGCGTCGTTCTGCTGCATGGAGTGACCTCGGGATGCGCGCAGATGATTCCACTTGGCCGTACACTGAACGATTATGGCTATACTGTGCACTGCGTCAACAACGCCGGTCATGGCACATACCCGGAGGAGCTTCTTCGGACTTCCTGGGAAGACGCCATCGACAAGGCCTGGTATGATTATGACTTCATGAAAAATTATTTCGATAAGGTCTATATAGGCGGGTTCTCCATGGGAGGGTGTCTCGCTCTTGCGCTCGCGTCGCGGAGGGACGACGTGGACGGCGTGATTTCCATGTCCGCGCCGCTTGCGATAAATCCTTCCTCGATGTTTGCGGGAGGGTATCCTGCGGAGCAGGTGTATTTGCATAGAGATCCTGCCGGAAAACAGGGGACCGCACGCAGATACCACATACATTACGAGGAGATTGCGACGAGAGTGTTCGGGGAGCTCCAGGGCCTTCTTGCTTACCTGAACGAGGACGGGGTGCTTGAGAGCATCAGGTGTCCGGCGTTTGTCGCCCAGGCCCTGGATGACGAGGTGGCTCTGCCTTTCAGCGGAAAGGGAATCTTCAGCAGGCTCTCGTCCGAAAACAAATATCTGTATGAGGCTCAGTCAGCAGGACACAGTATGCCCCTGAATGAGGGGCGGTTCGGCCTTATTCAGCATCTCGTTCCGTGGCTTGACCGGATGGATGGGATTTTGGGTTGAGTACTTTGTCACACGCTTCGATGTTATTAGAAGGTAATGTCAGGAGAGTACAATGGAACCATATAAACATCAGGTACAATATTATGAGACAGACCGCATGGGGGTCGCCCACCACTCAAATTATGTACGGTGGATGGAGGAAGCCCGGATCGATTTTCTGGAACAGATCGGCTGGAGCTACCAGAAGTTCGAGCAGGAGGGCGTGATTTCTCCGGTGACGGCCATTGAGTGCAAGTATAAACACAGCACGACTTTCCCGGAGACGATCAGCATTGCGGTCTCTGTCGAGGAGATGCATGGAATCAGGCTGCGGTTTCGCTATGTGATGACAAATGAGAGCGGAATTGTGGTCTTCAAAGCAGTGTCGGAGCATTGCTTTGTTGCGAAGGATGGCAAGATTGTTCGGATGAAGAAGGATTATCCGGAGTTTTATCATTTGCTGAAAAGCCTGGCGGATGAGGAGTGAGAAGGATAGAAGCTGCTGAAAAGTCTGGTGGATGAGGAGTGATAAGAATAATAGCTGCTGAAAGACCTGGCGGAGGAATTAGGTGACATAATATGGCGAAACTGTATTTCAGATATGGCGCGATGGGGTCGTCGAAAACGGCAAACGCGCTGATGGTCAGATACAATTATATTGAAAAGAATCAGCACCCGGTGCTGCTGAAACCGAGGACGGACACGAGGGATGGGGAAACGATCGTCCGATCGAGGATCGGGCTTGAGGCGGAATGCATTTTTGTGGACGACTTTCTTCGTAGGATGAGTGAACCTCAGAGTCAGACGGCCCGTGGGCTGCAGGAGCACAGCATAGCAGCCGTGATTGTTGACGAGGCTCAGTTCCTGACAGAGGAGCAGGTTGATTTGCTTTCTGATATCGTGGACATTTATGATGTGCCGGTGCTGTGCTACGGGCTTCGAACGGATTTCACCGGTCACTTCTTTGAGGGCTCGGAGCGCCTTATGGAGATTGCGGATATCATCGAGGAAGTCCCCACCGTATGTTGGTGCGGCAGACGCGCGCAGTACAACGCCAGAGTGAAGGATGGTAAAATTGTGCGGACCGGCGAGCAGGTCATGCTTGGCGGGAATGACGCCTATGTCTCTTTGTGCCGGAAGCACTTTAAGGAGGGAAGTATTGTGAACCCGGCCCGCGATGGCAGCAGCCAAAACATCCGTGCGGAACAGTAGTTATGGAGTAGGATATGCGGATATTGATGCTTGGCAATAGTTTGACATTTGCAAATGACATGCCCTCCACCCTCGCCTCCCTCACCGGGGCGGAGGTCGTGCAGCACACCCGGAGGGGTGCCCGCCTGGCAGAGCAGTACAACCCGAAGGCGAAAAATGGGGCGAAGACGCTGGCCGCGCTGGAGGCCGAGGACTGGGACTATGTCGTTATGCAGGAGATGAGCAACGGTCCGGTCACTACGAAAAGAGCCTTCATGAACAGCGTCGCGCGCCTGTGCAGCCTGGCGAGAGAGGCGGGGGCGGTGCCGGTGTTGTATGCGACATTTGCATACAAGAAGGGTTCCGGCCACTACGAAGGATTCAAGCTCGATTATGAAGAGATGGCGGCGGGGCTTTCGGCGGCATACCGCAAGGCTGCGGAGAAGAACAACGCGCTGCTCGCGGATGTCGGACGGAGGTTTTACGAGCTTGCGGATGAGCGCGACCTGTACGCGCAGGATGGCCTGCACCCAAATATGGAGGGGTCGCAGCTTGCAGCGGAGACGATCGCGGCTGTGATCAACGCGGATGTGGAGTCGAAGATGCAGGTATGCAATATCGTAGCGCCTGAGATCGGCAGACGTGACCCTCGCCTGCGCATGCTCTATATTTATCAGGTCCTTCTGAAGTATACCGATTCCGAGCATATGCTGACGACCAACCAGATCCGCGACCTGATCCTGAAAGAGTACGGTATTTCCATGCACCGCACAACGCTGCCGGGTGACATTGAGGCTCTGAAAGCCGCCGGCTTTAACATTGTCGGCCGTCGGTATCGCCAGAACAAGTACTATCTGGAGAGCAACCAGTTCGAGCTTGCCGAGCTGAAGATTCTGATCGACGCAGTCGAATCGTCGAAATTCATTACGGAGAAGAAGTGCCGGAAGTTGGTCGATAAGCTGGTTGCTTTGACGAGTTATGCAAATGCAGACAAACTCAAAAGGCACCTCCACACCTCTGGTCGTGTGCGGTCGGGGAACGAGAAGGGGTATTACATCGTCGATGCTATCAATGAGGCTATCAATTCCGGAAAGCGGATTTCCTTTTACTATACGGATTATGACGGCAGAAAGAAACAGGTACTCCGGAACGACGGCAATCCCTATATCATCAGCCCCTACACATTGATCTGGAACGGCGATTTTTATTACTTGGTCGGCTATGATCATGAGAAGGAAGCGACACGTACCTACCGGGTAGACCGTATCCTGAAGCAGCCGGATATTCTCAGCGAACCGGCGGATCAGGTCCCGGAGGATTTCGATCCGGCGAGATACTCAAAAGAAAGTCGGAGGCCAAGCGGT
>JAZRKZ010000501.1:0-3935 GCA_045646565.1 Lachnospiraceae bacterium | reverse complement strand
AAAGACTGGACTAAAGACAAATCCCTTCTGGACTGGCTTAACGGACTGAAGCATTAATTATGGAAAGTTGTTCTGGTGTATATGTCACTAAACCAGTGTGTTCGCCAGGACAACTTGTCATAAGATTTTACTTGCCATAATCCATCAGCGTATTGCCGAGGTAATTGTGCCCGGTCCAGTTCTCCGGTTTCTTCCACCGCATGTCATGAAGACTGATCCCGACTCCCCAGGTCTTGTCGCCGTGCGAGCATTCGCAGAGAATCGCATTCTCCGTCGCAAGCAGTTTCTTCCGAAGATCCGGGTGCTGCATGAACTTGGCGTAGACCGCGCGTCTTGCAACGACACGGCGGATCCAGTGCCACTTATTCCTGATCTTTGTGAATTCCGGGCAGGCTTCATCCGCCCCCAGCTCCATGATTTTCTCCGGGTCATCCATGCTCATGACCTGGCGGGCGATATCATACCGTCCGCTCAGCATGACCTTGTGATAGACCATATACTGGACCACGTTCTCAAAGAGTACGCCGCCATACCGAAACTGCGCGGGATAACGGCTGCTGAAGCAGCCATTTTCATCCGTCGGAAGATAGAAACCTATGATTTTTGCGTCCGCCATATAAAACTCCGATCAACATTGTAATTATCTGATTCATTATAGCACAAAAAAACAATTACAGAATAAAAAACACCGCTGAATACGGACAGCCTGGCCGGCGCATCCATATTCAGCGGTATTTAATCTAAGCCGCTTTAATAATCCTCTTCATCATCCGGAAGTCTGTTCCTGGTAGTTGTATCGACCTCGACATCGTAGCAGGCGAAAATGCTATCGACCTTGGCCTTGTCCATCTTCGGGGAGATGAGACTCACGACCGGAACGAGCACAAGACCGCCGAGCATCGCGATCGCGCCTGCCTGGATCGGATTGAACCATGCAGTATACATATTGGCGACCGTAAGACCGACGCCGTAAACGAACGATGCCCAGACAGCCGCGCGAGTCACGCCCTTCCAGTACAGACCGTACATGAACGGAGCAAGGAACGCGCCGGCAAGAGCGCCCCAGGAGATACCCATCAGCTGGGCGATGAATGTCGGGGGCTTCATGGCGATCGCTACCGAGATGACAATGAAGAAAATGACCAGACCGCGGAGCCAGATCAGCTGCTGTCTCTCATTCATCTTCTTCATGACCGTTCCCTTCAGGAAGTCCAGCGTCATCGTAGAACTCGATGTGAGGACCAGAGATGACAGCGTGGACATAGATGCGCTCATAATAAGGACGATCAGGACGCCCATGAGAATATCCGGCAGCGCTGAGAGCAGCTGCGGCATCACGTGGTCATACATCATGGCAATCGTACCGTCCGCATTTGTCTTTGAGACCTGAGAGACATCGATCAGACGGGCAAAGCCGCCGAGGAAATAGGAACCGCCGGCAATCACGACCGCGAAGAACGTAGAGACGATCGTACCTGTCGCGACAGCCTTCTCCGACTTGATCGCATAGAATTTCTGGACCATCTGCGGAAGACCCCATGTACCGAGCGATGTCAGAATGACGACGTACAGAAGCCCCATCGGGTCCGGTCCGAAGAAGGATGCAAAGGCACCCTGCTGCCCCATCGTGATCGGATTATCCGACGGGATCTCGGACAGCTGACGGACCGCGTTCATGAATCCGCCGTGGCCGTTCAGCACGGAGACGATGACAATGACAATGCCGAGCAGCATGATGATGCCCTGCACAAAGTCATTGTAGACCGTCGCAGTGTAACCGCCCATCAGGACGTACACGCAGGTCAGGACTGCCATCATGGAGACACAGTAAATGTACGGAATGCCGAAAGCCATCTCAAAAAGATTTGAGAGACCGTTGTAGACAGACGCGGTATAGGGAATCAGGAACACGAAAATGATAGCCGAAGCGACGATCTTAAGTGTCTTGGAATCATACCGGCTCTCAAAATACGCCGGCATTGTCGCCGAATTCATGTGCTTCGTCATGACGCGCGTTCTTCTGCCGAGCACGATCCATGCGAGCAGAGATCCGATGACCGCGTTGCCGATGCCGATCCAGGTCGACGCAAGACCGTATCTCCAGCCGAACTGACCTGCGTAACCGACGAATACGACCGCCGAGAAATACGACGTTCCGTATGCAAACGCTGAGATCCACGGGCCTACATTTCTCCCGCCAAGGACATAGCCCTCGACCGTCTTGGCCTGATGACGCGAATAGTAGCCGATGTATAACATGACTCCGAAGAATACGATCAGCATTAAAATTTTGATGAACATAAGAAAAACCTCCTTCATTAATCGACGATTTAAAGTGTAACGCTTTAAACCGTAAAAGTCAAGGAGATTCATGCTTTGTAATGATAGTTTTTTAAGCAGGTTAGTGCCTGGCACCCACCTGCTTATTTTCGACATCTGGGTGCCAGGCACCAACTGGAATTTTCTGTTATTTTGCCCTGTAAAGGAAAGTCACAATCTGCCCACGCGTACAGTTATCATTGATGCCGAATGTTCCTTTCTTGTCTCCGGACATATAGCCTTTCGTGATTCCGTTCTGCGCTCCCCAGAGGACGGCCTTGTAGAAGACATGGGTAGTCGGCACGTCTGTGAAAGGCGATTTTGCGTTTTCCTGCGGAGTCAGTTTTCCTTTCACCCTCCAGAGGAACATCATGCACTCGCCGCGGCTGACGTTTCGGTCGATGCCGAACGTGCCGTCCGAATAGCCCTTGGTGATGCCGTCCTGATATGCCCAAAGAACAGCCTTATAGAACGTATGGCTTTCAGGAACATCTTTGAAGGGGCTGCCCACCGCAATCTTGGGAGACGGTTTTCCCGCGTATCTCCAAAGGAACATGATCATCTCACCGCGAGTACAGTTTCTGTTAATGCCAAATGTGCCGTCCGAGTAGCCTTTCGTGATTTCTTCGTCTGCGGCCCAATAAATTGCATTAAAGTATGGGTGTGTCGGATCCTGAACGTCGGTAAAGCCCATCGTCACCGGATTGGCCGGCTTCTTTTTTGTGAGCGTTATACTCTTGGCAAGAGCAGGTAACACCTCGTACGCTTTGCCGGATTCATCATACATGGCATGCGGAAGACTGATTCCCTGCTTATTGCTCTTCGGAGTTTTCAGTGTAACAAGGCCTCTGCAATCCGCGAAGGCATAGTCATAATTCACAATGCGCGACAGATCGAAACTGCGCAAATCAAGTTCCGCAAGGCCGCTGCATCCGCCGAACATGGCATCCATATTCGTCAGATCTGTCGTGTCAAAGCTGCTTAAATCAAGCGATGTGAGGCTACGGCATCCTTCGAACATACTGGCCATGATCATCGTCTTCGACGTATCAAAAGTGCCGAATTTAATAGACTTCAGACTGCCGCAGTTAAGAAACATAGCGCTCATATCCCTGACTTTAGATGTCTTTAAATACGTAAGATCAAGGGATGTAAGAGCGCTGCAGCCTTCGAACATGCTGTCCATTGTCTCCACATTTGACGTATCCAGACCGCCAAGATCAAGTGAAGTCAGACTGCTGCAGTTACGGAACATAGCGCTCATTACATCCGACCGCGACGTGTCAAAACCTTTCAGATCGAGCGAGGTCAGGCTGCCAAGGCCGTCGAACATGCCGCTTGTTTCACCCTGAATCACCACCGTTCCGGAAGCCACCCGGATCGACTTGATGGACGCGGCGGGAACGCCGAGTTTCGTGATCCAGTCCGGCTTCATTTTCCCTCCGTTCGAAGTGAGTTCGACCGCACCGGTCTGTTCATTGAACGACGCTGTTACGCCATCGCCAACAGCAATCTTACCGGCGCCGACAAGAGTCACATCAGCTGCAGCCGACTCTTCCTGCAGTGCATCCGCTGGTGTCTCATCAAAGTCGGATCGTAGCCATGTCGTTCTGTGA
>JAZRKZ010000500.1:0-5299 GCA_045646565.1 Lachnospiraceae bacterium | reverse complement strand
TTCCTAAGACCGCTTGGCCTCCGACTTGTCTGGGCAGCATCGTAAAGACCGGGTTATAGGCGTACATGATCGTCAGTAAATCGCTCTCCCTGATCTGGACAAGCAGACCGGTTCCCGGCCCCTCCACCATGGACGATACGCGAAGCAGCGCGAATACGATCCAGATGATCACTGCTCCCTTGGCGACGCCCAGAAAAAGACCGGCCACGTGGTTCAGTCCACTGACATACGGCGCCTCCGCAATCGAATTGAGGATGAGCCGCACGACAAACATGGCCAGATAGGCCAGAAGGAATGTCGCAATGATCGACAGCACTCTGATCAGAAATCCCGCGACCAGTTCTCCGAGATAAGATTTCACGGAATCCGTGCCGAGCAGGGCGCCGACGACAGCGGGATCCCCTTCTGCGATGACGTCTCTGACGCCCGAAGGCAGAGGCAGATACTGCGTCCAGCGAAGATCGGAGCTTCCGTTACTCAGACTATCGATCCTGGCTGCTACAAAGGTGTCCGCCTGCTCCGCGGCGTACTCGCTCACTGTCCTCGATGAGGCAAGCAGCTCATTTACTCTCGGCGAGACATAGACTGTCGCCGCTATTGATATAATAATGATAGAAATTGAAATGACTGTGCGCATCGCTCCGCGGTAGAAACCCCAAAGCGCGATGATGATCCACACAGCCATAACAACAATCGTCAAATTGTTCATCTGCATTTATTTCCGAACTTTCCTCCACGATTCCCCTTCCGGTCCGGTGCCGGGGATACTTATTTCAGTTCGATGACATTGGTGCTCATATCCGTGACCAGGAGATAGCTGTTCCTTCCGAGTTTCTGCACATCCGACAGATTTCCCTCGTCGATACTTCCGAAGTAACGGCACACGCCTTTTTTCGTATAGACAGCAAGTTCCGAACTGTTGCTGAGAAGGACTTCGTTTCCGCACAGGCTGATCCGGTCGTACACGATCTCCATATCTGTTTTGGAAACAAGTTTTCCGTTCTCCGTATAGATCTCCATCCGGTAAGGCTGTATCTGATTTTTATTCTTGAATATGAGGCCCGCGAACCGTTCGCCCGTGAACGCGCTGACGATCTCATCGTCCACGTCGACCGAAGCTGTCTGCGACGGCTTTCCGCTGACGTTGTAGAAAGAAATACCGTTGTCCCTGTAGACCGCCGCGATGTCGTCGTCCACGAACACGATATCGGGAATGACGACGCCGCTGTAGTTGATATTTGCAACGATCTTGTCCTTGCCGCTGCGGTCCGCGTTCTGGAAATCGTAGAAGACCAGATTGGTGGAAACGGCGCCATTTGCAGCAGTTATATAGGAGACGATCAGCTTCTTCCCGTTGCCGGACAGCGCCATCGCGACAGGATAGCCCGTCTCGACTGCCGATGCGGATACGGCCGCTATGAGAGACCCGTCGGAGGAGTAGTAGGCAATTTCCATGCCGTCCCCGTTCTCAAGCGCGCATGCGACATTGCCGGCCTTCGAACAGCACGCGTAAAGGATCGGCATTTCCGTTGCAAATGAACCCAGCTTCCCCTCATTGTCATACACATACACGTCCGAACCGCGTCGGTCGTAAATGAGGATCGTTTTGTCGAACTGGGCAACGCACGGCTGCGTCATATTATAGGAGACATTCCACACCGCCGAAAGATCCGATTTAAGGAGCGAAGCCCCGTCCGCGCTGTAGCGCAGGATTTTTCCTTTCACATAGCGGTAATTCGAGATATTGTCGGCGGAAGCCTCTGTTTTTACGACCTCATAAGAATCGTAGGAGCGTTTGTTATAGATATGGAAGGCAATGACCGCAGCGAGCATCAGCACAACGACAATAAGAGCCGCGCGTAAATACACGGCTCTTCTGTGTCTGCGAATCCGCACTCTGTATGCTTCTATTTCATTTTTCGGACGCGGCTCCTTCGCGAGTATCCTCTCCCTGAAAGCTGTGAACGCGCTCCCGATTACGCTGAAAATATTCCGCATGTTTTACTTGCCTTCTACAAACTCCTTTGTCTGCTTATAAATCCCCTGTGCATCGAGACCGTACTTCTCGTACAGCTCATGGGCCGGAGCAGACTCGCCGAAAACGTCATGGAGACCGATTCTCCTGACCGGGACCGGGCATATCTCCGTAATTGCCTCACAGACTGCGCCGCCGAGACCGCCGATCACGGAATGCTCTTCCACCGTGACGATCTTACCGGTCTCCCTGGCTGCACGAGCAAGGAGCTCCTTGTCAATCGGCTTGATTGTGTGGATGTTAATAAGGCGGGCGCTGATTCCGTCGGCAGCGAGCAGCTCGCAGGCTTCCATAGCTGCCGTGACAGGCAGGCCTGAAGCCACGATCGTGACATCCGATCCGTCCCGCAGGGTGATGCCCTTGCCGAACTCGAACTTATAATCCGGGTTCGTATTAAATACCGGGGACGCGAGTCTCGCAAGTCTCACATAGACCGGGCCCTCATGCTCATACGCTGCCTTGACCGCTTCCTTTGTCTCGATATCGTCCGCCGGCTGGATGATGACCATATGCGGAATGACCCTCATGATGGCGATATCCTCGATGCACTGGTGGGAAGCGCCGTCCTCACCGACGGATACGCCGGCATGGGATGCGCACACCTTGACATTGAGTCTCGGGTAAGCGATTGAATTTCGAATAATTTCAAATGCGCGTCCGGTCGCGAACATTGCAAATGAAGACGCGAACACCTTCTTGCCCGTCGTCGCAAGCCCGGCCGCAACGCCCATCATGTTGGCTTCCTGGATACCGACATCGAAGAAGCGGTCCGGGAATTTCTTTCCAAATCTGGCTGTCTGTGTCGATGACGCAAGATCGGCGTCCATGACGACGATATCATCATACACTTCTCCAAGTTCAGCGAGTGCATTACCATAACTTACGCGCGTAGCGATTTTCTTTACTTCCGGCATAATTCCTCTCCTGCTCTTTTCAGTTCATCCATCGCTGCTTCGAATTCTTCGGCATTGGTTGCCTTTCCATGCCAGCCCACTTGATTTTCCATAAAGGAAACGCCCTTGCCCTTGACCGTCTTCATGACGATGCAGGTCGGCATGCCCTTTGTCTCGGACGCCTCCGCGAAAGCGGCTCTCAGCTTGTCGAAATCATTGCCGTCGTCGACATTGATCACATGGAAGCCGAACGCCTTATACTTCTCGTCGATCGGATACGGGGCGTTGACCTCCGTGAGCGTACCGTCGATCTGAAGGTCGTTGTTGTCCACGATAACGCAGAGGTTATCCAGCTTACGGTTGCCGGCGAACATGGCCGCTTCCCAGACCTGGCCTTCCTCAAGCTCTCCGTCGCCAAGTACAGTATATGTGCGGTAGGACTTCTTATCCAGCTTACCGGCAAGGGCCATGCCCGTTGCGACGGAAACGCCCTGTCCGAGCGAACCTGTGGACATATCGACGCCCGGGATGTCAATATTCGGATGGCCCTGGAGCATCGAGCCCATGTGACGGAGATTCTCAAGCTCCGCTACCGGGAAAAAGCCTTTCTCCGCTAATACTGAATAGAGGCCGGGTGCCGCATGGCCCTTCGACAGTACGAAGCGATCTCTGTCCGGGTCATCCGGATCTGCCGGATCGATGTTCATGATTTCATTATATAATAAGACCATACACTCTGTTGCCGAGAGAGAGCCGCCGGGATGTCCCGATTTCGCATGGAATGTGCCAACGATGATATCCTGACGGACTTTATTGGCAATGATCTTGAGCTCTTTATTGTTCATAGTTGTGTTCTCCCTTCAAGCGCTCTGAGCAAAGTTACCTCATCTATATTTTCAAGGTCTCCTCCGACCGGCACGCCGCTCGCGATCCGGGTCACCCTGATTCCCGTCGGCTTGATCAGTTTACTCAGGTACATCGCGGTCGTCTCGCCTTCAAGCGACGAATTGGTCGCGATGATCACTTCCGTCACATCACCCGCTGCCAGTCTTTTCATCAGTTCTTTCAGTTTTATATCGTCCGGCCCGACGCCGAGCATCGGGGAAATCGCTCCGTGAAGCACATGGTACACTCCGTTGTACTTTCCCGTCTTCTCGTAGGCCGCAAGATCTCTGGGCGTTTCAACGACCATGATCGTCGTCTTATCCCTCTTCGGGTTCCCGCAGACCGGACACAGATCCGCGTCTGTGAGGGTGCAGCATTCTCTGCAGTAGCGGACATTTGCCCGCGCAGTCGTAATACTATCCGCAAGACGTCTCACTTTTTCTTCAGGCTGGCTGATAATATGAAAGGCCAGTCTCTGCGCGGTCTTCGGGCCGATGCCCGGAAGTGACGACAGCTGTTCGATCAGAGTGCTGATGTGTCCGCTAAAATAGTCCACTTCCGAAGCCTCCCATGCCGCCCATACCGCCGCCAAGGTTTCCGTAGATTCCTGCCTGCTCGGCATCCACCTTCTTGAAAGCCTCGTTCAGCGCCGCGACAACGAGATCCTCGAGTGTCTCAACATCATCCGGATCTACTGCTTCCGGATCGATCGTCAGTTTCTGTACTTCTTTCTTTCCGTTCACGGAGACTTCAACGACTCCGCCCCCGGATGTGGCAGTGAAGATCTTCTCATTCAGCGCCTTCTGGTTCTCTTCCATCTGACGCTGCATTTTCTGAGCCTGCTTCATAAGGTTGTTCATGTTTCCCGGCATGCCGCCGGAAAAGCCGCCTCTTTTAGCCAATGTGTTCCTCCTTAAAATGCTCTGCTTTGACTCTGGTTCTCATATGCAGGCCGCACCGAAGCGGACCTTTAATAGGAATACCCCTCGAAATCATCCTCCTCATCGTCGGTCATCTCGACCTCCATGCCGAGACTGTCCTTCAGGATACCATCAACGGGGGACTCTGTTACTTTATACAACCCATCCTGCTTATCGTCAACACCCAAAAGAACGACATCTACATGTTTGCCGATTTTTCGTTCGATAACCGATTCGATATTATGCACTTTTTCATCCCTGCTCCCTGATGCTTCAAAGCTCAGATTCGGCACCCGCAGATACATTCTGGTGTCGTTTCCATCCGCTTTATATTCAGGGATCACATCTTTCAGCATACTTCGGGAAAAACCGGTATCGAGTCCGGCAACGATCTGCGGCCAGATCGCACGGATCCCGGCAAAGTCTTCCGGCGCCGCGTGCGGGGGAGGATCTGTCTGTTTTTCCTCCTCCGAAATAACAGGCGTTCCATAAGAGCGGTCATATACTTCTTCCCTGTCCGGAGGACAAAGACTGCTCTCCTCAATCTCTTGCAGCTTATCTTCCAG
>JAZRKZ010000499.1:0-17092 GCA_045646565.1 Lachnospiraceae bacterium | reverse complement strand
GGTGACTGTCCGTCCCGGGTGAATATCTCCGAGTGATTGACTCCGCGTCCCATCACCCTGACGAGCGACCAGCCCGGTTTTACTTTCGGGGTCGGGACGTCCGTATAAATCAGCTTTTCGGGTCCTCCCGCCTCATAAATTACAATGGCTTTCATAGCTGCTCCAGTCTGCTTCAATCCTTTTCTGAACCTGACACAACCATAGTTAAAATGTTTTTACTATCTCATAATATCGCGGGTTTGTTGTAATGTCAATCGTTATAACTAAAGTTGTTACATTGAATAAAAACTAAGGGGCTGTCGCATTAAGGCGAGCCGCCACTATATATCGCAGACGTTATTTGCATATGTCTGCGATATATAGTGGTGACACCGTCTAATGTGACAGCCCCTTACACTCCAAATCGCTATTACATCGACTCATCCGAAAGTTCCCCGGCCCCCTGCGCCGGGACCACAAAGTATTCTTCGCAGCTAAGGACTCCGTTGCTGATTCCCTCTTTTATTGCATCTTCAGAGACGTCGCTCTTTCTGCAAATGAGCGTTCCATTCTCCCCTTCATATGACTTATCGTAGCGATAGATCCAGGAACCCTCCTTCCAGACACCTATCTTCCCGTACTCATTGAGATAGACATCCCCGTCGGCGTAATCGCCGATCAGGCAGAGCCCGTATCTCTTTTCTGTGATGCTCGGCAGATGAAGATCCAACGGCGAGATCTCCTCGCAATTCGAGACGTTCTTTATATCCGGATAATTCACATATCCCGCGACGCCGCCGTTCAGGTACTTGACATCCGCCGTGAGCTTATAAAAGCCGCCGTCTTTCATGATCGCAGTCGCATCATATGGGTTGATTTCATCTATGGTGTCAGCGGTATAGACCCGGCCATCATACATAAAGGCATATATCTCTGCGTCATCCACCTCATTACCCCACATCTCATCCGTGGTGCCCGGCCTTTTTGTGGGACCACTGCTGCCGCCGCAGCCGCAGAAAAGAAATGCGGCGAGGGTAAGACCCAGAAAAAGGCGAATAACAGATCTGACAATTGAATATCTGATGTAGGAATTGTTCTTCATGGTTTATGACATCCTCTCAAAAGTTTTAGTGTCGCTTTGCTATTGTAGACCACTTTGAACCCGTACTGGGGTCATCAGTCAGGATCATGTTTTCCATATCGACTGGACGTTTAATTTAATAATTGCCTCGATATGTCGTATAATCGGGCAGTAAGTGTAATGGAGTTCGGATACCCTTATTTTACTATAAGACCCGGACTTTTCGAAGCCCGGGTCTTTGTTTCAATTAAGCTTTCAGTGAAATTTCGGTAGGATATTTTCTATTTCAGCCTTGCCTTCAGTAAATTATCTGGTTAAACCTTGTAATCAAGAGGCCGGCAGTCGATCTTGCAAAATAATACACATGTGCAGTGCCACATAAAGGTCAAATCAAAGTGCCTGGGCAGTCGCACTGACTCGTTTTTAGTTATATCAGCTTAGTACTCACCTAAATTTACTGCTTAGAAGCAGTCATATTTATTGATTTTGATAATCAGTGATGGTAAGACTTACTTATCTCAGGTTTGAACCAGCAGTAGCTTAAAGCTGATTTCTTCGATAGCTACTGCTCTCCACGCCACCCGGGCAGTTGCAAAACGCCGTTTGAACTTAGATGACGGCCCGACAACTTTCTTGCTTTCAGTCGATAATGATTGATTTCATTGATAGCTACTGCCCTCAAACCACCCGAGCAGTCAATAAACACCAAACTGAACCGAGATGACCGCCGCCACTCAGCAAAAGAGGCCGCCGCACTAATGCGGCAGCCCCCATATCCACTATGCCTGTTATCCGTTAGTCAGTCAATTCATCGCAGGCAGCTCAATCCCCATCTTTCCGGCCGTCTCGACCAGTATATCCAGCGCGCGGATGATCTGCTCCGGTTTGTGCTCGCTGGTCACGCAGTAACGCAGGCGCGCCTTGCCGCGTGGCACAGCGGGATACACCGCCGGCGGCACAAATACGCCGTGTCTGCCCTGCTCGACCGAGAGGGCAAATGCCTCATCGTCACCCCCGACCAGAATCGGTATGACCGCAGTCTCACCGGCAAGGCAGGTGTTGAGATTGCGCTTGTGAGCTTCCTCAACAAATACCCTGATATTTTGCCTCAGATTCTCAAGTATCTCCGGCCGGGTCTTTAGCAAATGAATCGCCTCGAGCGACGCTGCCGCAAGCGGCGGTGAGATACCGACGGAAAAGACAAATCCGGGCAGCGAATAGCGAAGATATTCAATCAGACTCCGCCTGCCTGCCAGATAACCGCCGCAGGTCCCAAGACCCTTGCTCAGTGTGCCCATCTTGATGTCGATATCATCAGGTTCGAGGTTGAAATACTCATCGACACCGCCGCCGGTCTCGCCCAGTACACAGGCGGAATGCGCTTCATCCACCATGAGGAAGCAGCCGTACCGCTTTTTCAGTTCCACCAGCTCCGGCACCGGCGCGATATCACCGTCCATACTGTAAGCGCCCTCAACGATGATCAGACACTTTTCAAATCGATGTCTCTGGGTCTTTAAAATTCCCTCCAGAGCTTTCATATCGCTGTGCGGGAAAGGTTTCGATGCCGCTGCGGACAGCCGGCAGCCCTCGGTAATTGAGTTATGCGCGATGGCGTCATAGACGAAGTCCAGATGAACAGCATTTGTCTAAAGTTTTACACATCCAAAGATACTGTGATATACTGAAATTGCATTATCCGGTTTCATATCCTTCTCAGCCGGCTAAACCAAAAACTGAATCTTGCTCCTGCTGATGGAAAATCTCATGAGACCATAACAGAAAGGACTTTTATGAACAAAAAACGCCCTAAAAAAGCACTTCTTTATTTCAGTGCGCGTATTCTATCTGTCCTGCTATCTGTGTTACTGATCCTGAACATGGCAGAAATCGCTTACGCGGATCAGGTACAGCTTCCGCGGATCAGCAGCTGGCCGGACTCTCTGATTGAAAATACAGAAAGAACGGTTTCCGAGAACACCCTGAAAGTAAAAGCTGTCGGAATTAACGATCCGCAGGGAATCCGACTGACAGAGCTGGTTTTAACGAATCTTGATGAGCCGGCAGAAGGAAAGCCCTATGATACGACAGCAACGGTCACTTCTCGTGAAAATATATCATGGGATGTCCCGGTGTATTGGATCGATTCGACCGGCAGGGCAGTCGATGAGTCGGCAGCCGGAAAGAAATGTTATCCGCTCATTGTATTCTTCGTCCCGGACGGATACGCAACGGACGGCCTTCTCGAACTGACTCCATATCTGTCTGATGTGTTCCGTAAAACCAACGGCGCCCTGAGCATCGTCGATTATGAGCGCGGGGTTACTTACATCACAGGGAACATCTGGGAACTCGATGCTCCCGGACATACTGTGCGTGAAAACAGCCGCGCCGGGGAAACGTATGATGGCCCCGGAGAATACAGACCGGATAATAAGCCAGACGATTCCAACAAGACAGCGGCACCTGAGCATCCGGAAAACATTTATCCGACAGATAAACCGGAGCAGCCCGGCGACAGCGAAAAATCAGACGAACCAAAGGATCCCGGAACTGAGGAGCCGGACAAACCGGAAGACCCCAACGCTGAGGAGCCGGACGAACCGGAAGACCCCGGCACTGAGGAGCCGGATGAACCTGACCTGTATGCCGCATTTGCCGAAAAATACAGAGAAACAGGCTATGAGGGCATACCCTGGGCCAAGGAACTGGAAGCTTTTGGAGGGATAGACCAGGTAGATTTTGTACGTCTGATAAAAGCATGCGGCGGCTATGCTGCAACAAGCAGAATCACTAAGAGTCTTTTATCTACATTTGCAGATTACATGGAGAATCTTGAGCTGATTACTGCGCTTAATAACGCCCGCAAAGAAGTGGCCCAGGAGATATATGACCAGGCAGATCCTTTCCTAAAGGCGCATACTTCTGACACAGAGCTTATTATCCGCAGTGATCAGGAGAGTCTGCTTCAGTTTTTCCATATGGTCGTTGACAATTTAATACCGCAGGCTACCCAGCTGCTCCGGGAGAACTTTCCGGCTTTTTCCGCTGCTGACGATGAGTGCTTCAGCAGAGATCTCGGCGTAGCTTTCACACTGTCCGAAGTCGATGCAGATGCGTACACAGAAAATTCTTATGAGCACTCAGATGATTTTCACACTCGTGTTACCTTCTGTGTGGAGTCATATATAAAAAATCGTTTCAATACACAAAGCCCATACACTTTTGAGCTGACTGAGAAAGATCGGAACATACCTCTTTTAAAGGATACCGTGCTGCATGAAATGGTGCATGTGTTCATGTCTGATTATAATCGAAACGGTGAATCGTTCATTAATTATCCCCGGAAAACGGAAAACGGCAACTATTCTATTCCCGGTATCGGAGAAGTGACTCCCAAGCAGCTAAACAATCTCCGGGATACTCTTAATTTTCCGTCCTGGTTTTCGGAAGGAACCGCCGGTCTTTTCAGCACGACGTTCAACAGAAATGACCACTATATTAATACAATGCGTAAAAATGCAGGAGGGGCGTTTTCCGCTTCCGGCTTATATGAATTCAGTCAAGACTACGGTCTGACATTGGATGTGACAGATCGCTCCTTTATGTGGAATGATGCGTATAACAACTATATCTTCGGGGCGCTTGCCGTCATGTATATGGGGGAAATGTATAACAGGAAGACGATCGGTACATCCACTGTGCTGGTAGACGCCGATGGCAAAACAACGATTGATACCATGGCTGTCCGCGACGGCATTTCTGCTATATTGGAGAGAATGCATAACGGCGAGACAATGGACTCTGTTTTCGCGGACATCTCAGATGGCAAATACGGGAATACACAGGATTTCTGCGAAAAGTATTTTGATATGGACGGCCCGAATACTGATACTTTGAGTTATGCGGCGGATGTTCTGAATTACATGGACGCCTTGTCCAGGGAGGAGGGAACGACAATTACCGCATCCATCCTCAAGCCGTTTGATGAAAATATTCTGGACCTAATGGATGTGTCAAAATCAGCTTCGACTGATATCTATGTAGTACAGGATGGAGCGGGATTTGTGAAATCCACCGTTTCCGATGAGATTACTTTCAAGACGGGCGGCAAATCAGATCCCGGCGAAGTTCTGGGTAACCGGGGAGAACAGGCTCCTGATACAGAACTCACTGGAAGTGCCGATGTTTCGGCAGGAGAAGCTGAAGCAGGTGCAAGTGCGGAGACTGATTCGAAACCTGAGATGCAGGACATATCTACCGAGGAATCGGTATCACCGGAAACCGGCGCTGAGGCAGCGCCGGCTGAGCAGGAATCTGAAGAGGCGCCGGCTGAGCAGGGATACGAAGAGGCACCGGCTGAGCAGGAACCTGAGACAGAGCCGGCTGAACAGAAATCTGAAGAGGCACCGGCTGAGCAGGAGTCTGAAGCGGCATAAAATCTTGAGGGGCGGCACATTTGCCGCCCCTTTACTTATAACCTGCACACCATTATGGACTTCGCGACTGCAGCACGATCAGGTCCGGATGTTCACGTATGGCAATCTCCAGACATTTCGCTGCGCCATTAACGTTGCTTTATTTCGCGAAATGTGGTACGCTATTTCGCGAAATGATCAGTGTGAACACGCAAGTAAACGGAGGGACATCATGGTTTATATGTCCGTAAATGAAGCCGCCCGGAAATGGAATATCTCCGTCCGACGGGTACAGCAGATGTGCAAGTCCGGCGAAATACCGGGGGCAGTGAAAAAGGGCCGCTCCTGGGTCGTGCCGGAAAACGTCCTGCAGCCGGTCCGCAAGCCCTCGAAAACATCCCGGTCCCTGCTGCCGCTCCCCGTCGGCATATCCAGCTATGTTGAGGCGGTATCGAACTACTATTATGTAGATAAGACGCTCCTGATCCGGGATTTTGTCGACACCCTTCCCAAGGTATCTCTGTTCACAAGACCGCGCCGTTTCGGCAAAACACTGAATATGGATATGCTCCGGGTTTTCTTTGAGAAGACAGAAGAAGATACTTCCTGTTGGTTTAAGGATAAAAAAATCTGGTCGTGCGGGGAGACATACCGAAAGCACCAAGGCCGCTACCCGGTCATCTTCCTGACATTCAAGGATGTAAAATATGCTTCGTGGGAGAATGCTCTTTCCGATATCTCCGAAATTATCCGCATGGAATACTCAAGGCACGCTGAACTTCGAGAATGCGGGAAATGCACAGAGTATGAAAAATCCTTCTATACAAAAATCATATCAGGGGCTGCCGAAGAAGTGGAACTGGCCAGGTCGCTCTCCGTTCTCTCCGCCATGCTGCATAAACATGCAGGCATTCCGGCCGTCATCATCATTGACGAGTACGATACGCCGATACAGCAGGGGCATGAGGCAGGGTATTATAAAGAAATCATAGGATTTATCCGGAATCTTTTTTCCGGGGCATTTAAGGACAACCCACATCTGGCATATGGTTTCCTTACCGGTATTCTCCGTGTGGCAAAGGAAAGCATTTTCAGCGGCATGAATAACCTGAAAGTCAATACGATCATGGATGACCGCTTCAGCGCCTACTTCGGATTTACCGAAAACGAAGTCGAAGAAATGCTGGCATACTATGGCTGTCCCGAAAAAATGCCGGAAGCAAAATCCTGGTATGACGGATACCGATTCGGAAACAGCGATGTGTTCAATCCGTGGTCCATCATCAATTATGCCGATGAACATTTCTTCCCGAAAACATTCTGGCAATCCACAGGAAACAATGCGATAATTGGCGATATTCTGAAAACAGCAACCCCCGAAACCATAGAATCTCTGAAAAAGCTCCTTCAAGGAGGGCAAGTCACCACTTACGTTGATACCGGAGTGATTTATCCGGAGATCCTTCACAATCCGTCAAGCATATACAGCTTCCTTTTAATGACAGGTTACCTTAAAAATGAGGGGATTTCTCCGCAAAGCGACGGGAATTATATCTGTAACGTCTCCATCCCGAACAGAGAGATATCCTTCGTATATGAGAAAGAGATCCTTACACGGTGGGGCATTCCGGAAACAGAATCTACCGCTGCCCGCATACAGCAGGCCTTTTATGAGCAGGATGAGGCTAAGCTTGCGAAGTGCATTGAAGAGTATCTCCGGCAGACTATCAGCTTCTTTGACACTACAAATGAGATTTTTTACCAGGGACTCGTTCTTGGGTTTATCGCCATTTTAAATAACCGCTATTATGTTCGTTCCAACAGAGAATCCGGGGATGGAAGATTTGATATTCAGCTGATCCCGAAAAACTGCAGCCTGCCGGGAATCCTGATGGAGCTCAAAGTTTCAAAGGACGATAATGCTGATTTGCGCAAACTGGCTGAAGATGCCCTCTTACAAATCAAGCAGAACCGCTATGAAACAGACATGACTTCCCAGGGAATCAAAAACATTATCCGATACGGGGTGGCTTTCCGGAAAAAGGATGTGGAAATACTCCTGAATAAACCGTGATGACCGGCGTCACGCCATAAGTCTCCTGAAAACCGGCATACCGGCCGCCATCATCCATGTTACCGTCAGAATGCTCAGGCTGTCCGCCTGAGCATTGTGCGGGACGATGGCGGCAACGCCGGGCTGCACGAATTCCGATTGCTCATAATCTGCACACCATTATGTATTCCTCCGCATTCTCATCTATGGTTTCGAATCCGACATGCTTATACATCGAGGCCGCATAGTTTGCTTTCTGCACAGCAAGCGACGCCTGCCGAAAGCCGTGCTCTTTAAGCAATCCAAGCATCCGGCGCATCAATGTTGTCCCGATACCTTTTCCACGATATTCTTTATATAGTGAAATCGCAAATGAGGGAGTCTCATCATCTACATACCCATAATCATGCATAATCCTAGTCCATACAGCTCCCACCACACGGCCACCCACCTCGGCTACAAGACAGTGGTCCGCAGGGCCGGTGCCAAAATCATCGTAATAAATCCGCAGTTCCGGACGTTCCACGATATCTCTGGGCGGGGCCTCTACACCTTCCGGAATAAAGATTGCCTCGTACAGAAAATCCTTCAGTAAGGCACTCTCCTCGGCCATCAGCTTTCGTATCATTACGTCATTGTGGACTTCGACCAGATCTTCCACATCAACACATCGGAATCCATTCTCCAAGAGAAGCCGCGCGGTCACGCCGGCTCCGTCCACCAGTGTTCCGGAGAAGGTTCCGTCATACCTCTGCTTAACGCCGCAACTTGGGCTTCGCGACTGCAGCACGATCAGATCCGGCTGTTCACTCACGGCAATCTCCAGACATTTCGCAGCGCCATCACGGAACTGGGCATCTACGCTCCTGCCGTCCCTGGCTGTGACCACACCGTCTTTAATCTCAGCGGGAACGCGCGGTGTCGGAAGACCGCCCATTTGCTCCGGGCAGACAGTGAGCACGTCATTGTCCGCCATCAGCCGGAGAATCTTCTCATTTCGGTTGTTCCCACCGTTATACTTACAGTTTTCGCCCGCAAGACAGGCGCTGACCATAACTTTCATTGATACAGCTCCCCCAGTACAAACAAATGACTTTACTGCCCGTCCTTTATGCCATATCCCGAATCCTTTAAAGCTTTGAGCGCCTTCTCAAAATTCTCTTCTTTCACAAGGATGTAATCCGTGTTGTAGGTAGAAATCGCAAAAATGCTGATTTCATTTGCAGCCAGCGTCTCAGCAATCCAGGCAAGAATCCCTATCAGGGAAAAATCCAACGTGCCGCACACTCTGAACCCTCTCCAGCCATCCTCGCGGGCCACGGTATTGTCCGGAACTATATCCGTGGGACAGACAAGCGAGTTTTCTTCATCTGTAGTCGCGGTGAATACAAATGGCTGAGCTATGTCAATGCCGGAATAATCCGATACCTTGCAGACAGAGAAGCGGGTGTCCAGTGGTTCGAGTATTATATTGGGCGTAGTCAAGTTTTTCTTCATGTGGCCCTCCCTCAATGGTGTTAAACATCACGTTTCAATCTCTTTCTTATGCATCAAATGAATGCCGATATGCCCGATTCCCAATATAATAACGGCAACGCCAAGAAGAATGTTCTTCCCGTATATGGCCATGAGGCCAAAGGCAAGTACAGGCAGCGTTGCGCCCGCAACCGGTATACCAAGGATGCTGCTGTAAAAGTCCTTCATGGTCTTTTCGCTTCTGAAGTACCTGATCCAAAAAATCTCATATAGTATCATCAGTGCAAATGCCATCGCCAGCCACCACGACCAATTCGACCACGGCTTAATGTTAAAATCAGAGAAAATCAGAGCAATGCCGGAAACCAGAACTTCTCCGACTCTCTCGAAGGCTAACAACACCTTGTTTTCGTTGACGACATATTTTTCATAATCCTTCGGCTGATTCTTTGTCCACATGATATTTGGCAGCATCAGCATGACAAGGAAAATCAGGCCTACATATGAAAATCCAAAATGCATAACTTCTCTCACTTCTTTTAGCGCAGTTCGCGCTCTTCGTCGATGATCTCCGCCTCACAATTTTCCTCGACAAATCGAGAAATACTCTCCATCAGGCTGTCCGCCTGGGCATTGTGCGGAACGATCGCGGCAACGCCGATCACGATGATCTGATGCGTGTCCTGCTCATCGATTTCTGCTGCAGAGACATGGAATCGGTTCTGCAGCTTTGCGAGTATGCTTTTTACAATCATTCTTTTCTCTTTCAGGCTGTGGACCCAGGGGGCGTGGAGCTTGAAAGTGATGGTAGCTATTATCATAATTTATTACTTCAGTCCTTTATACAGCATTTTCCGATACGTCTTCACAGCCGCGGCCGGCTCCAGGATTCGAATATCTCCGACAAATCCAAACATCCAGCTGTAGAATGTCGGGCTGTCCGCCACCTGCGCTCTCACGCGAAAATGCTCATCGTCCGCAACCCATGTCTCTACCTCTTCGCCAAAGTGGTCAATCACATCCCGCATACGCTCGTTCCTGCACTCCAGAACGGCTTCTATATTCTTCCCGACATTCATCCGGAACTGGCGGTTCACATATTCCTCCACGCTGAAGCCTTCTTCCGGGAGTATTGAAGGCTCGTCAGTAATCTCCGCATGGCAAATGCGGTCTATCCTGAAATTTATAATGAACGGTTCCGGATGCTTCTCCGAGTGTCCAATCACATAATAGTGATTATCATCCCACACCATGGCGATCGGGCTCAAATAGTAGTATTCCCCGTCATTTCTGAGGACCTTTTCCTTGGTCGGCAGATATTCATAATACTGGAACCTAATCTGCCTTCGTGCATTTATGGCGTCCGTGATCACGTCAATGGCATAGTAGATCTGTTCGTTGTCCGGCTTAAGAATATCCGCCGTGTACATGTGACGGACAAGTGTCTCTGCCTGCGGCCTGCTCACAAGCTGTGATAACTTACCAATTAGAATGTCACTTTTTTCTTTCGTAATAAAGCGGGACGCGGCGACAGCGTCAATGAGCATCTTCACTTCCGGCACTTCAAAAATACGGCTCGCCATGTAATAAGAATTGCGATACTGTTTCGACGTGATGACATCATATCCCGCCTCTGTGAGGACATCGATGTCGTTTTTGATGGTCTTTCTGTTGCCGCTAGTCACATCGTCAGCAAACATTGCCACCAGCTCCTGATTGGTGACTGGGTGTTGTTCGTCTGTGAAATCGTATAAATATCTTAGTAGGCGCAGGATGCGCTGCTTATTCTTTTGGGAGCTCATAACTATTTTTCCTTGTCGAACGAATATAATTCTCTATAATTCTCGCCGTCATTCCCCAGATCACACGTCCCCCATATTCATAGAACCGGACTCTGCTTTTCCTCGGACGCCATCCATAGTTCCTGCCGCCATAAATCTTGTCAAATGGAAAATCCTCCGGAAAAACAGGCTTCCAATCGACCTCATAAACTTTCGCCGACGTCTTCTCAAAAAACGAAAGTGGAACAAGGAATACTTCGGCTACTTCCTCTTGGTTGAAGCTGCCGTCATATTCAGAAATGCGGCAGTGGAAGCAGTGAATTATCGCAGAATCGCTGACAAGCAGGCCGGATTCATCCTGGAGCTCAATCTGCTCCTTAGACAAAAGCAGTTCCTCCGTAAGCTCACGGACGACCGCTTCTTCCGGCGTTTCTCCATCTTCAACCGCGCCGCCCGGAAAGCAAATGTCTCCCGGTTGACGGTCCAGCTTATCAGATCGTACTTGAAAAAGCAGGTGCTCTGAGTCAATGAAGGGGATGGCTATGGCATAATGTTTTTGGTTGGATTCTGATATTATATTTGTCATTTTTCTTATACTCATTCTTCGTTCATATACCCAAGAACAGCTTTAGCATGACAGAAATTCCGACTTCCGACCATAACTCGTTATATACGCACCCTTCTGAGCTCTCTTAAGAGCCACATAGAGCAGGCATTTTTCTGACGTCAGAGTCTCCATCTCCGAAACCGTATCTGTTCTGTTAATGGCAGAAGGAAGCGGCATTACTCTGTTATTCACAGCAGCAATAAACACATACTGAAATTCCAACCCTTTTACTCTGTGCATGGTCGCTACTCGCACACCATCACGGGAACGATCTTCAGTCTTGCTTCTCTTGATTTCATACGCGCGAAGACCTGCACGAGTGATTTGAGCAATATAGTCATCTACCAGCTTTTTCGTCCTTGCCACAATACAGATGTTGGACAAAATCACCCCTGCGTCTTTCAGTTTCCTAATCTCCTCCAAAATGAATGCAAGTTCTTCTCCAGCATCGCCAAAAGATTTCACGACAGGCTTTAAGCCATGTGTAAGTGACTGGCAACGGTCCCCAAGATCAGCTCCATCGTCCAAGTCATCAAAGGAAATACCGTTCAGCAGCGCAAACGCATATCTCCGGATTTCTTCAGTTGTACGATAATTGATGCGCAGAATGCTGCTGCGACCTCTAACATTAACACCGCACTTTGAAAGCGTTGGGCGATTCCGATATATTCTCTGATGTGAATCACCAACAATAAACAGATCGTTCTTATGTTCTTCTCCGGCCAAGGTGCGAAGCAGTCTATATGCATTATCACTGAAATCCTGTGCTTCATCTACAATGATATGAGCATACCGTGACCTACTTCCGGCTGCTTCCAGAAGTTTTCTGCTCTCATACATGGCCATATTGATATCACGAATCTGATTCTCCTTCATCAGGTTCTGATATGTATCAAGCACCTTCCAGACAAGCATACGTTTTTTTCTGTCAAGCCTTGTTCCACGTCCATTACGAGACGCTTTAACATATTTCTCTAATGATAATGCTTCCTGCGATACTACAACGCGATTCCACTCTTCTTCATAGAATCCGGTATCAAACGGCAAATTTACATTTGCCATCAGAAGTGCCTTTTCCCATAAGCTGCCGATATTGTCATAGTCAATCTGCGCAGAAAAACCGGATTCTCGCAAGAACTGATTCACCCAGGCATCCAAATGAATCACTTCAATCCTGCGCAGTTCTTCCAACGTACAGATTTTTCTCAGATTCTCACGTATATCGGATGCAAGATTGGCGGTAAAGGTCGTGAACAGAATCCGTTCATTGCCACTCATTTGTGCCGCAAGATACTTAGCCCGATGCATAGCAACAACAGTCTTTCCTGTACCGGCTCCACCCAGCACACGAGCAGGACCGGAATACTCTCGACTCACGATTTTTCTCTGAGTTGGATGCAGGAACACACGCCACTTCTCAAGCGGTTCTGCCATAATCCTACGCAGCTCGTCTTCGCCTTCCACCACAACAAAAGACTTGAGAGAAAGCGGTAGCTCCAATGCCTCAGAAATACTGCCATTGGCATCCTTGCCGCCTCGCTCTTCCTTTGCATAATCCAATACCTCATCGACCGGAATACCTTCTACAATCCAGGACAGATACTCAAAAGCATCCTGCGGCATCGCATCACAAGCTGAATAGAACGCCTCTTTATCAGTAAAGGCATGCACAAATCCCAGCTGTTCTTCCGGAACACCAAGCTCCAGCAGCTGCTCATCTGTAACGTCTTTGAACAGAGAAGCCTCAGCAGGAACAGATACTTCTTCTGTTACTGTTTGCACATCAAAGATCTGAACGGCGCCGGTTTTGGGATTGACTTCACAGCGTTTTCGTGCCGCCCAGTCATATGCTTCGTCATGATGATCCACCCAAAGAAGAAGATATACGCCAGTATCCTGTTCTCTGACTACAATCCCTCTATATGTATCATCGATACGGACAGAATAAATCTTCTTATCTACGCCTTTGTTGATCTTCTCATAATTAATACCCGGGGAAGTTGGATCATTCCTGAATTTATTGATAAATTCCGTCACCTTACCTTGTATGTTTCTGGGTAGTCTCGCAAATGCAGTCAGAAAATCCGATGATATTGCTACTTTTACATGATCTGCCATCAGTTTTCACCTCCAAATGCACTCTTTATATCGTCCAAATTAAGCAAATCAATAATCCGCCAGCCTTCCGCCTCTAGTTTTTCTTTGTCTTCCAACTGCTCTTCAGTAAGGAATCCGATCTTCAGGTCAGGCCATGCAATCTCCACCGTTGCCAAAACCTCTCCATCAGTTCCTTCGACTTCATAGCCGATATTGTCTTCCGATGTTGCCGGGATACCTTCATCACGTGCTGCTTGGGCGAATGCTTTAGCATCATCATCAAACAGCAGTTCCAGAATTGCAGCCCATCCTTCATCAGAAGCTGCATCTGCAGATACGTCCGGTGCCTGAGCAAACGCCGGAAGATTCAGATAGACAACCTGCTCCAGTCCCGTGGAAGAAACACCGATATAATCTTCAGCAAACTGCATCACATTTGAGAAATGGAAGAATCCGTTCCACTCATGCTCATAACGATCAGAACGATTTCCTTTTTCATCTTTCAGTATTGCGCACACGGCAGGTTGCTTGCCATTCTTCAGCTGAGTGAGAAGAATTCCTGCATAGATTGCCAGATGCGCATTATTCTGTCGCGGCACCCATGTTCCAAAGGCTGTTCCCGGGAAGGGATAAGAGATATCTGTATAGTGCGTCTGATCTTTCACCTTTTCAACAGCTTCATCCCAACTGGTGAAGGCAAGACTGTTCTTCATCAGTCCCGGATCAAGAAGTGATAAGCCATAGGCATAGGCATGCATCTGGAACAATCTTTCAGCATCCGGATTCTCCAGATAGAAAATCAGCTGATCAAATGCAGACAGTTTTGATGGATTCAGTCCTTCTGCCTGTCCCTTCTTTATTGTGCTCAGATACATTCTTGTACCAGAAGGCATCTTCGTTGCTTCCAGCGTATCCGTAGCGTAATCACCTTGTGTTGCGAATACATTTTGGACGTCCTTGAAGCTCAGAGACCATACACGGAAGTTGCCGCTTCTGCGGATTGCTTCCCGTTTAAGAGTATCGTCTGCAACAATGTCCTTGTGGTAGGTAAAGCCATCTGTAAATACTGCTACCGGCAGGTGATCCGGGGCTGATATCGGCCAGAATACAAAATCAGGCTTACATTTAACCTTCACACCTTGCTCGGCATCCAAAACAACCTGCGGTTCAATCTCCCATGCGAACTCTCCCATCTTGATGTAATAGCTATGCTTTCCGTTTCGAATTGAGTCGTTGACATTGGCTGCACCGATCTTTGTTCGCACAGCTTCCATGAAACGCTGCTCCAATTCACTATCAAAGAGCGGATTGACTGGAATATCGTTAATTTTTCTTATCTTCTCTACATTCCCTTTGCCGGAAAGAATTGATTTTAACAAACGGATTGCTGTGCTTCGTGAAATGCTGCCAATCTGTCGGCTCTGTCGATACGCATATAAGCAATGATAACATCCGTCTTTCTGCGGATCGTCTTTGCAGGTGCAGTTCTCCATCTTAGATAGCGCCTTCTCAAAGATCTCTATAAGGGCGTTCTTCTCGTGCATCAACTGTTTCAGATAACCTGTTCCACCAGGGACAGAATCATATATCACCAGATACTGCTTCCGATAATCCGCGTCCGGAACCGGCACTTCACTGACAGTAGCACGCAGGTGATCCACATTACCGAAGTACTCTTTCATTCCCAGCATAAAGGCTGCCACAAAAGACTCAAGCTTCACAGAAGATGCATCCATTGTTGTTGCTGGCACAAGCAACCGTAGTATCTCTGTACTGAATTCTCTGTAAAGGAATAAACACTCCTCATAGGCATCTGCCTGCATGAGGATAGGCATCTTACGAGTCTTGCATGCGAAAGAATGATTCGGTTTCCCATGATCCGGCTGTATCTTTCCACAGTATTTGCAAATCTTGAAACCTTTGCGCACATCTTCCACACCGGAGACGTACATCTTTTCGCCTACAGTATCACTTTCGCCAAAGTTGATCTCACGAAGTGTCGCCTTCCGTACAAATTCATATCCGAACGGGAAATCTTCATTGTCCATCCGGTATGCACTTGTGATATCAGCATCTTCATCAACATCCACTAACAGCTGCTTGCAGTAGAAGACATTGGTACGGTCTTCACTCTCATCGTTAATCAGGCTCTTCGTATAGTCCATATTGGAATACACCATCTGGACTTTGAGCATGTTCCGTACCTGGCCAGAGTCAGCCCACTCAGGACTTCCGCAGCGCGGACAGGCAGCCGTGTGTTTACCTGCCTCTTCAATCTGTGCATGCGAACAAGATGGGCAAAGTCGCCACTTTGCCGCCTGTGCTGTCGTTAGATCAACTTGATCAATCGTCAGTTTTCTGCCGTCAACATAGAAGCTATTATTAGGAGCGAATTCGCTGATGGCAGAAGACGCCGAACGGCTGTATTCATAGACCATCTTCTCATATTTCCGAATACCTCTTGCCGAAGCCTGCGCTCCACCCTCATCCTCTTTCCGGTACAGGACTGCTTTGAGTACAATCCCCGCTTCCGGGAAAGCATAGTTCGGCAGTAAGCCTTCATCCGACAGAAAATTGAAGATATTCTTCTTTCCGAGTTCCTGCAGAACGCTAAGCAGGGCTGATTCTTCGCTCTTCAGTTCCTTGATTTCTTCATCGTAAGAACTATCCTTCGGCTTAGCTTCCAGCACCTTAATCATATCCTTCAGACTGTCGATGCTGGATCGAAGAGCTTCCTGCTGCTTCTTCAGATCTTCAAATGCATCCAGAATCTTGACATGCATAGGACTGTTTTCAGCACCTTTACCTCTTGCAAAAGTTTCAAGTTCTTCACGGATGACCGCAGATTCTTTAGCCGTTCCCCAAGCTCCGGCGAACATCTGAATAAATGAATTTAGCTGCCGCGAGAGAGTGCTCTGCACATAGTTCAGAAAATTGAACGGGAACATATCATCCGGACGAGAATCCAGCTTGTTCAGGACTGTTCCAACATACTCAGGAATTGCGTTTTCTGCCACACCTTTCTTCACCCAGGAATCCAGGCAGAACGCGACAAATTGGCGCTCCAGCACGGCAGACGCGCGCAGAAAGATTTTCGGTGGTGTTACATTACCGGAAATCATATCCAACGGATCTGCATAGAAGTACAGATCATGCGGACGAGCATTAGCCACAGCAAGCGTCAGCGCATTACCGTCTTTTCTGCCGGCACGGCCGGCTCTCTGCAAGAACTGGCTTTGTGCCGGTGGCATACTGCAGAGAATTACGGTGGAGAGATCACCTATATCAATACCCATTTCCAGCGTGGGCGTACAGGAAAGAACATTCGGATCCCAAAGAGCTTTGGTGTCTTTTCCACGTTTGAAATCAATCTCAAGCTGTTCTCTGTCTGGGCGTTCCAAAAGCCCTGTGTGTTCTCGGGCATTGATACGCTCTAAGTCACCTGAACTATACAGTTTCCCATAATAGCCAAGACCGGAAGACGCATCTTCCTGGATATATCCTCCGCAGTTAGAACGCTGGCACGGTGCCTCCTGCCAGAATTCAAGATCTTCTGCGGATACCGAGTAAACAGAACCGCAAGTATCACAGCGCATCTGC